>CAZZAC010000052.1:0-9036 GCA_964652095.1 uncultured Dehalococcoidales bacterium
AACTCTTCTTCCCGCTCAGACCAGTCGACAATTTTCTTCCAGGCTAATTGGTTCTTTTCAAAAAGATTGTCGCACACCTGGTCGCAGACATCCCATGAATTAATGTCTTTCACCCAGTCCTCCATCTGCTCTTCAGTTAGCTTAGCAGGATCATCAATCATCGCAGCCACGATCCTCGCTTCAGCTATTCCAGTTCTCCATAAGTCCAGTGCCAGCTTATGATCTCTCCCTATCTCTTTAGCCAGTTTTCTCATATCGGGAACCGAGACGCCTAATCTCTGCTCTACTTTCATCCCGAATTTAGCCATTCCTTCTAGCTGCTCTGGCCGAGCCTTGCTCTGGAGTTTGTCCAGCACATCCTTCACAGAAGCCATTGTTTTCTCCTATTCCATCACCTCAAAATGCGGAACATGTAATACCTATGGACGCACAAGCTCTTGGGACTGAGCAGAAAGGTAGAACATAATGTATCCCAGCAGTTCACCTTCTTGCTGAACAAACCACTATAATTTTGTGTCACTAGATAATCAATAATCCAATCAATGTAAAGGCAGCGATAGGTGGCAGAGCTGGCATCGGCTTCCCCTTTAAGAATATCGCTTGAATCGCATAGACGCTAATCAATCCCAGTAATCCCAGTACTGCAATAATAGCCGCTGGCTTTAGGCCCTGGGCAAAATAAACGGAGGCTGTAAGCAGACAAGGGAAGGCAATGTCGCCACCGCCCAGTATGGAGTATTCCCTATCGGCGGGATTCACTTCTATCATTTTCTCTCCGTGCTTTTTCAAGTTTGAGTTCCACTCAGAATAGTTTTTGGGAATGATTAGTGCCGGCAAGGCATTTATTTGCGATAGCCTGTCTGCCATCCAGAGCATAAATCTAAAACGAACCGCCAGAAAGTCGTAGATAGCGAGTGCCAGAATAATAGCCATCGCTGTCCACGGCGTAATAAAGCGACCGAAAACTGCTCCTAAACTACTAACCGCCAGAATCAATACCAGGTTATGTAACCAGACAAGTGGTATCAAGAACCAAAATGTTCCAAACACGACAGCGATGGCGACAGCTACTGGAAGGGGCACGTAGAAGACAGTTGCAATGAATGCGCCCCAACTAAATAGAAGGGCAAACAAGAGTCTAAGAAGAACCTTTAAAGCCGTAAGAGGAATCTTGGAGAGCGTAAGTCCCAGCACGGCCGCTGCCGCAAGAATATAGATTAAAATCGGTCCCAACGCTGAATGGGCTGGTACCTCGATAACATCTCCATCCGGTAATGTCACTTCCCCAGGCCACCAGGATATCGGCGCGGATGGCTGGGTCGGTATATCTATATCGTTTTCTTCCAGGAATGGGTCTATACGGGGAGCAACAAGAAGGATGAGCATTTGAGCGATAACAAAAAGAAGAAGGCCCAAATAAACCGTATTCAGCTTTACCGGCCTCTTTGTGCTCATATAGGGGGGTATTTTATATTAAAGAAGGCCCAATGTCGAAGTATCACTGTGACCAGCAAACCGAGCGAAGAATGGTTTGAGTGAATGTGTAAGAATGCAAATCTGCTATGTATAAGGTACGATATTTTGAACTGGTAATAATTTCATGTTAGCTTCATCAGTTATTTTCCATAATCGGCAACCTGGTATTTCTTGCCCCGAGCAATGACCCTGAAATTTTCTCCCTCGAGTAGTCTCTTATGCGCTTCTTGTCCACCGGGGTATTTTTCATTCAAAAAACCATCTGCTTTGAGCGTCCGCCAGTATGGTATGTCTAATGACTTACCTTCCTTGCTTGTTTCTTCCGCCGCATTGGCCGCCGTCATGATGAAAATCCCGGTGGTTAAAGAGCAGCAAGCTCTTACATCGTGATTCCTAGCTATTTGACTGCATACTTCGACAATCGTGGTAAGCTTACTCTTCGGTACCTGCTTCATAATTGCCACTACTTCCGATGGATTCACCAGGACGACATTATCACCGACTTCGGCACCCATCTTGTGCACGGCATTGTAACAGGGAAACCCTTTCTCCAGCCTGAGCACCTTAGGAAAAGAGGGTTTGTCCTTCAATTTTTCCTGCCAGGTTTTCTTCATCAGTTCTCCTCCCAGCGATATCTTTGCTTCTTTTGACGCAATCTATCAAGACCGCAATTAAAGCACAAACCGTTATGACAGCATATCACCTCGCCACATTCGGGGCACTTCCATTTCTCCTCTTGTTCCTCTAGAAATGGCTTTATGCCAATATTCTTTATGTATTCCAGGTTCTCAATCATGCTCATCTTAAAATATGTTCTGTAGCGGTTATCAAGACGCTTTAACCCTTCGCAGGGAAAACTGCTACATTCATAGCAATATCTTACCTTATTAGACATCAGCAGTTCGCATCTTTTCTTCAAGAAAGCGCACTTCTTATCTCGTGGCCTGCACCCTATGCAATACGGCATTCTGATTCCCTTGCTTTTAACATCATGGCGATAGGCAAGATACCCACTGCATATTTCACAGTTCATCCCACAGGGAGCGATTAGTTCTTCATTCATGGCTTCCACAACAGTAATATACAGGATTTTAAGCGACATACACCAGTTCGCTAATAATCAATCTATATCAGCGTTGGAGTGACTAAATTGCACAAAATCCCGAGTTATGTGCAACGGCAATATAACACCTCTCCCGGTGCGTTAAGAGATGCCAGGCAAATTGGCCAAGGGATTGTTTGGCAGCACAATTAGTTGACGCGAACCCAATAAAAGGTTATTATTAATATGCAATGTTTTGCATTTATTATAACAACGAAATAAAGAGGAAAAATGGACTATACATTAATGATAGGTGGCCTTGCTCTTGTCTTAGGCATCCTTATTGGGTACTTTGTCAGGCAAATAGTAGCCAACCGGGATATTCAAAAAACAAGAAAAGAGGCACAGAACTTATTAGATGAGGCAACAACCAAGTATAATGAGCTACTCCGTGCAGCTAGAGAAGAAGCTATCAAGGTTGGCAACGCTGCCGAGGCGGATAGCAAGGAACGCCGCCTTGAAATACAACGATTAGAAAAGCGTGCTAACCAGAAAGCAGAGGCGCTGGAACGGAAGGTAGAGGGTGTAGAGCGGCGTGAGCGTGATTTAGACAGCAAGAAAAAAGATGCTGAGAGAATAACAGCTGAACTTCAGACAATAAGAGAAAAACAGCTGGCAAAGTTAGAATCCATCTCCGGCACATCCAGTGAAGAAGCAAAAACTCTCTTGTTTCAAGAGCTAAAACAAGAGGTTGAAGAAGAGGCCTCGCAACAAGTTAGGGTGTGGGAGGCGCAAATAAAGGAAGAGGCCGATGAAAGGGTTCGGGATATTCTGGCCACAGCTATTCAAAGGTGTGCTACTGATGTTGTTTCGGAAACTACAATATCCGCTGTTCCCCTGCCTAGTGACGAGATGAAGGGGCGGCTCATTGGGCGTGAGGGACGCAATATCCGAGCTCTGGAGCAAGCTACTGGCGTTGATCTTATCATTGATGATACTCCGGAGACGGTTACCATCTCCAGCTTTGACCCTATGAGGCGTGAAGTAGCTCGCCTTGCCTTAAGCAAACTTATCCTTGATGGGCGTATTCATCCAGCCCGGATTAAGGAAATAGTAGACAAAACCAAAACAGAGGTTGAAGCTACTGCCCGTAGTGAGGGTGAACGAGCTGCTTACGAAGCTGGAGTAACAGGCTTACATCCTGAACTGATTAAGCTACTTGGCCAGCTTAAATTTCGTACCAGTTATGGTCAGAATGTTTTACTTCACAGTCTCGAAGTTTCTCATCTGGCGGGGATGTTGGCTAGCGAAATTGGGGCTAATGTCAATATCGCTAAGAAAGCCGGCCTGCTTCATGATATTGGAAAGGCAATAGACCATCAAACAGAGGGCCCGCATGCTCTGATAGGTGCTGACCTGGTTAAGCAGTGGGATAAAAATCCAGAGGTGGTTCAAGCCATTGCTGAACATCATGGCGAGGCAGAGACTAGTACTGTTATGGGCTTTATTGTTGCTGCTGCCGATGCCATAAGTGGTTCGCGGCCTGGTGCAAGACGTGAGTCCCTGGAACAATATTTGAAGCGCGTTAAGGACTTAGAGGACATAGCAGCCGATTTTCCTGGTGTGGAGAAGTCTTTTGCTATTCAAGCTGGGCGTGAAGTGCGCGTCATGGTAAAACCAGATAAAGTTGATGATTTAGCAGCGGTGAGATTGGCTCGGGATATTTCTAAGAAGATAGAGGAGAGCCTGACCTATCCTGGCCAGATAAAAGTAATAGTGATACGGGAGACTACGGCGATAGATTACGCTAAGTAGAATTGAGAATACTGACAATAGGCGACATCATCGGCAAGCCTGGTCGGAAGGCAGTGAAGGAAATCCTACCAGGCTTGTGTTATGAACATAATATTGACCTCGTAGTAGGCAATGGCGAGAATGCTGCCGGTGGGGTAGGGCTGACCTTAAGTACAGCACGAGAGCTCTTTGATTCTGGAATTGATGTCATAACCACAGGCAATCATATCTGGGCTCAGAAGGAGATCATTCCTTACATGGATAGTGAGCTTGCTATTCTCCGTCCGTTGAATTATCCACCGACAAACCCTGGTCGTGGCTATTTGCTTAAAAATAATGCCCTGATAGTTAACATCGTCGGGCGTGTTTTCATAGGCAATTTTGATTGTCCCTTTCGAGCCATGGATCAGCTACTGGCTGAGTTTGAACATAAATCAATCCCCATTATTGTTGACTTCCATGCTGAGGCAACCTCGGAGAAAGTGGCCATGGGTAGATATCTCGATGGACGAGTCAGCGCTGTGTTGGGCACCCATACCCATGTGGGCACTATTGATGCTCACATATTGCCCGGAGGCACTGCTTATGTCACCGACATAGGCATGGTTGGCCCTATAGATTCGGTTATCGGGGATGACCCAGATTCTGTAATCACCCGCTTCCTTACTCAGATACCCAGCCGGCTATCGGTTGGCAAGGGAAAAGTCAGCTTTGATGCAATTCTGGTCGAAGTGGATGAAAAGACCGGCAAGGCAGTGGATATCAAGCGTATCCAAAAAGTAGTGGACTAGGAAGAAAGAAGAGGAATTCAGCAGCTGGTTTAGCTCAAGCCTGATAGCTAGGAAAGTCTTACTTTCTCCATCACCCTGGGCATTATCTCGCCAGCCTTACCCCGGATGACCACTTCCGCGTAGTGGTCGAAGGGGGTTGGAGTTAAATTAACGATAGCTACCTTTGCTCCAGCCTCTCCGGCGTATGTTGGAATATAAGCAGCGGGGTAAATGACAAGAGTAGAACCAATGACAATAAAAAGGTCGCAGTTCTGCGCCCGGCGGATAGCTTCCCGTAATGTCTCCTGTGGTAATGCCTCTCCGAAAAACACTGCATCTGGCTTCAGAATACCCTGACAGTCAGGGCAATCGGGGACTTCTATCCCCTCCTTTATTTTTTGTAATACTTCGGGCATCGGAAAGCGTCTACGGCAGCTTAAGCACACCACCCACCCCATACTACCATGAAGCTCAAACACCTTATTTTCAGGGACTCCGGCCTTTTGGTGCAGGTTGTCGATATTTTGAGTGATGACGCAATCTAATTTGCCCAACTGGTAGAGCTCAGCGATGGCATAGTGGGCGAGATTTGGTTCAGCTTCAGTAAGAAGTCCACCTTCGGCGGACATCTTCCAAATAGTTTTGCGAGCTGCCGGGCCGCTGAGGAACTTTTGAATGGTGAAGTCCTCAGGGTCATATCTGTTCCAGATTCCTCCCGGGCCGCGGAAATCGGGGATACCTGACTCCGTGCTTACCCCAGCCCCGGTGAACACGATGACCTTCTTAGACTCTATGATAAGCTGAGCTAACCGCCCTATCTCTTCCATTATCTCACTCCTTCCCATAATATGACCTTTACCACCCTTTCGATACCGCCCAGGTCGGAAATTAGCTCGATACTGGCCTGTGGGAAATAGCTCTTTATTAACGAAGTTACCATTTCACCCTGCCCCTGACCTATTTCCAAAAGGAAACAGACTCCATAATTGAGTTTTTCCGACATCTGTTCCAGCATTTGTTGTATTTTGTCCAGGCCGTCTTTACCGCCGGCCAGGGCCATCGTTGGCTCATAATCTCTTATCTCCGGGTTCAAATCTACAAATTCACAATTTCTAATGTAAGGTAAATTGGCTACTATCATATCTACGGGTTGAGGCAATGGCTCAAGCAAATTCCCTTGTAAAAGTTCCACCTGGCTGTTAACCGCGTGGCGCCGGCAATTTATCTCGGCTACCTGTAGAGCCGAAGCTGAAATATCCGTGGCATAAATCTTAGCTTGAGGTAATGCTAAGGCAAGGCTGAGGGCAATAGCTCCGCAGCCTGTGCCAACGTCGGCTATGGTAATTTGCTTTCCCGGGTGGGAAATGCGATGGGCAAGTTCCACAGCTTTTTCCACGAGAAGTTCTGTTTCTGGTCTGGGAATGAAAGTGTGACAGTCAATGCAGCAGTCAATTCCATAAAATTCGCAGTGCCCTAAAATATAAGCAGTAGGTTCGTGATCAAGGCGACGCTGGACAAGATGCCATAGATGCTTTGTTTCCGCTGAAGTTAAGACCCTCTCTGGCTCTGTGTAAAGCTGTGTTCTAGGCATTCTCAAGACATGGCCTAGCAAAAGCTCAGCCTCAACAGAGGCATCATCAATTCTTGTCCTGAGTAATGTTTGGGTAGCTGATTGTAAAGCTTCGCCTAAAATCATCTAAGAGCTGCTTCCAGTTGTTCGACCTGCTCTTTGCTGAACAGGGCTTCAATGATTTCATCCAGTTCTCCATCTAAAATCTGTTGAAGGTTGTGAAAACTTGAGTTGATTCGGTGATCGGTGACCCTGTTCTGGGGAAAATTGTAGGTGCGGATCTTTTCCGACCGTTGGCCACTACCTACCTGCATCCGCCGCTCTTTATCCATGCTTTCAGATTGTTTCCGTTGTTCCAGGTCAAGCAGCCTGGCCCGAAGCACCGCCATGGCCTTCATCCTGTTTCTTACTTGAGACCTTTCATCCTGGCAGGAGGCCATTATGCCTGTGGGTAAGTGCGTGATGCGAACTGCCGTAGTTACTTTATTCACATTTTGCCCTCCGGCCCCCCGGCTATGGAAGAATTCCATTTTGAGGTCATCAGGATTGATGTTAAGCTCAATCTCTTCTGCCTCGGGCAGGACCGCTACCGTAGCTGTCGAGGTGTGAAGTCGTCCCGAGGCTTCGGTGGCTGGCACCCTTTGCACTCGATGGACACCACGCTCGTGCTTAAAGCGGCTGAAGGCGCCTTTACCCTTGATTTCGAATATTAGCTCCTTGAAACCTCCGATTTCACTTTGATTGCTATCGATGATCCCCACCTGCCAGCCCTTGCCCTGGGCATATCGGCTATACATGCGGAATAAGTCGGCAGCAAAAAGGCCTGCCTCCCCACCACCAGCTCCAGCCCTTATCTCAACAATGACATCTCGATCCTTGGCTGGGTCTTTGGGTATCAGGGAGAGCTTGAGTCGGCGAAGGAGGTCATCTTGCTGTTGTTTGAGTTTGCTTACTTCTCCCTTGACTAAAGCCATCATTTCTGATTCGGCATGGGAATTAAGCAGATCTTCAAGTTCCGCCAGCTCTTTGCCCTTGGCTTTATATTGTTGGTATGTGCCAACGATATCTTCAAGAGCAGCCTTCTCCTTGCTTAGTTCTTGAAGCCGCTTGGGATTCGTAGCTACATCTGCTTGAGCCAAGAGTTGGCTCAGCTCGTCGTAGCGCTTTTGTATTAATTCCAGTTTCTCAAACATAGCCAATATTATTATAATACAGTGGCATAAGCTGCTCAAACTTGAGTTAAGGGAGCTAGAATGAAACTGACGCCAGGTTGCTATGAATGCTTACGCAGATTAATCTACCAAGCTGCAGAGCTAGCCACGGGCGATGCTTCGCTGAAGCAAAATGCAATAAAAGAAGCGATGAAGATATTGGATGATGAGTTTTCTTATAGCCAATTATCTATTGTGATTGCCACCAAGATTCACAAGGTGGTAAGAGAAATGACTCACAATCCTGACCCTTATAGGGCAATGAAGGAAAGGGAGATGACGCTCGCCAGGGAATTATACCCCGAGCTGTCATTGCGAGCTGAAGCTGCGAGCCGAAGGCGGGGCAAGAAGCGAAGCAATCTCTATAAGGACGAACTTCGGGGTTGTCTTAAACTGGCCGCAGCAGCGAATGTTATTGATTTCTTCAGAGAGCCTGGTTCTATCAAGGATGATATAAGGAAACCCGTGAGCTTTGCTGTAGATGACTCGGAGCAATTGGAAGCAAAGCTAAAAGATGCCGGCAAAGTTTTATATCTAGCGGATAATGCCGGGGAGCTCTATTTCGACCTCCCTCTAGTCAAGTGGATGAAGCAATTTGCCCATGTTATCTATGTGGTTAAACCATCGCCTGTTCAAGACGATTTGACCCTGGACGATGTGAGGAGGTCTGGCTTGGAAGGTGAGTTTGGGAAGGTCATAAGCACGGGCATAGCTTCACCAGGAATAGTCTTTTCTTTAGCTTCAGCCCAGTTCAAACGAGAATTTGAGTCAGCAGACCTTATATTCGCCAAAGGAATGGGGCACTATGAGGCTTTGTCCGAGCTTCCCCCGGAAGGAAGGTTTTTCTATTGCCTCATGGCGAAGTGCCAACCCGTAGCAAATTCGCTGGGGGTACCTATAAACAGCTATGTGGCCATGCTACAATGATTCAAGTTTGTCCCCAGCCATGGAAAATCGCCTCAGAGGACACTAAGAGGCTCTAGAAAGGGCATGAAATAAGAAATAATGAGCCTCCTCCTTCTTAACCTAACAGCAGAGGTATTGATTTTTTTGATAAAGTTCGGTTTTATTCGCATATTTTTCCTGTATAATAGGCAAAATTTATGAGGAAACCGACCAAGCGTGAAGCCATAATAGGTGGCATATCTCTAGCAGTTACCATAGCTTTATCTC
>CAZZAC010000053.1:0-8667 GCA_964652095.1 uncultured Dehalococcoidales bacterium
GCATTGACCTTCCCATACGGACCACTGTGTCGAACAATGCTTATCGGGATACAGATATTAGCCCTCGTTTTGCCCGCCTCGCCTGGAAGGGCAGCGTCGCTATTGACTATCTTCAAAGGTTGCTCTGGCGCACTCGCCCTTATGAAAAGCGGCCACGCTCGGCAGACGAACTGTTCGACGAATATCTCGGCAGAATTGTCGGTCGTGTCCGTAAGAAGGAAAGGTTCGATGATATCCTGCGCCAGGTAACTTCTGATTTCAGGTCTCTCATTGACCCGGAACTGCCCCGCAAGCCGTTGGTGGGCATTAATGGCGAAATCTTTCTGCGCTCCAACAGATTTAGCAACCAGGATCTGGTCAAGGAGTGCGAAAGGGCTGGGCTGGAAGTCGTCGTTTCTTCTATAGGGGAATGGATAAATTACATCTTCTACCGGCATGTTGAGGATGCTGTCAGGGACCGCAAATTCCTGAAGGCACTGATTAGCTACGTGATAAAGCGTGTCTGGGAACATGATGAGCACACGGTAGTCAAACATTTCCAGAACCTGGTTGATGTGAGAGAGCCCTCAACGGAAGAGGTACTGAGATTGACAAGCCAGTGGCTTTCCCCAAAATGCGGAAGCGAGGCAGTTCTCAGTATAGGTGGTGGAGTCGAATGGATGGAGAATCCTAAGTTTGCTGGTGTGATATCGGTAATGCCCCATGGCTGTATGCCCGGTGGAATTGTGGCTGCGATGTCAGAGAAGTTCAGTGCCTTGTATCGCAAGCCCTGGATCAATCTCACCTATGACGGCTTTGTGGAAAGCACCAACCTTACGAGAATCAATAATTTTGCTGAGATCATCAGGTTTTGCAGCCAGGAAGGAAAGGAGGGCGCTTAGTAGTTGCCTGATAACCCTATAACACATTACTTGAGTTGAATGCATATTTATCCTTTTCAGAGCCCGGTTTAACCCCCTTCACAATAGTAATAACCGAGTTATATTTTTAAGTTTTTCGGTTAGATTTTTTGTGACTTAAATCGCAGGGTGTTTTAATCTTTTGAAAATGATATACTAAAGGGACTATGGCTCAATCTTATGTTCGCCTATTATTACGGGGTGTCGTGGAGCCTTTGTTGCTCTTTATTATAGGCGAATTACCCATACATGGCTATGAGATTGCCAGAGAACTGGAGCGGAGGAGCGAAGGCTACTTTGATCTTACGGCAAGCACCCTTTACTCCGCATTACGCCGTTTGGAGAGCAGAGGACTTGTGTCAAGCTCGTGGCAGTACATTGCTAAGCAAAAGCGCCGATGTTATGAGTTGACGGAGAAAGGTCGTCAGATTCTGGCTGAAGAATTAGCTCAATGGGAGAAGTTTCTTGGTGCTACCGACAGAGTTATAGACAGCCAGTGAAGTGGAAATTCAAATCTTAGGGGCCCATCAGCTCGAGTTAAAAGGGGCACGGTTAACTTCTTTATTAATTGATGGTGTTTTGGTTGTAGATGCTGGTGGACTTACCTCTGCCCTTTCTCTGCCGGAACAGAAAAAGATAAAAACTGTTTTGCTTACCCATCACCACTTTGACCATACTCGAGATCTAGTTACTCTGGCTGCTAACGCTGCTTACTATTGGCGAGGGCAACTAATAGTTTACGCCCTGCGCTACACGCTTGATATTGTCACTACCTGTCTTCTTGATGGCAAGATATATGCCAATTTTCTCGAATATCCCAGTAAAGAGAAACCGACTCTCATACTTGAGGCTATTGAGCCTTATAGCAGAAAAACCATTGCTGGTTATGATGTTTTAGCAGTGCCGGTAAAACATTCCGTACCTGCTGTTGGCTATCAAATCACCTCTTCGGCTGGTAAAAGCTTGTTTTACACCGGCGATACCACAGTGGGAATATCTGATTGCTGGCAGCATATTTCTCCCCAGTTGCTTATTACTGAAGTTGCCGGACCTAATAAGTATGGAGACTGGCTCAAGAAAGCTGGTCATCTTTGTGCTGAGTTTCTAAAAGAGGAGCTCATACAATTTCGCCGACTCAAGGGGTATTTACCTCGCGTCATTGTTATCCATATCGGGAATCCTTATGAGCAGGAGATTAAGGAAGAAGTAGCTCAAGTGGCTCAGGAACTAGAAGCAGATATAAGCCTGGGCTATGAAGATATGAAGGTCACCTTGTAAGCACCTATAGCATCTACTGCTATTCTTTCCTATAGGCAAGTATTTATGGCTTGAGCCTCAAGGCTGGCGCCATGGCAAGATTCGCCATGGCGTCAGCCATTTTCTTCAGGCTACCTTGGGCAGTTCAAGCTGGGCCTTCCTTACTTCTTCCTCAGGATAGGCATAATCCTCAAGCTGCCCCGACAGATAACGTTCGTAGGCAGCCAGGTCAAAGTGCCCGTGCCCGCTATGGGCGATAAGGATGGTCTTTGACACACCCTCTTTTTTGCACTTAAGTGCTTCATCAATAGCTACTTTGACGTTATGGCATGGCTCAGGACCACTGATAATGCCCTCGGTGCGGGCAAACTGTACTCCGGCGGCAAAGGCGGCAGTTTGAGGTACAGCTACGGCTTCAACCAAGCCCAGTTTGTGGAGGTGACATATAGTAGGTGCCATCCCATGATAGCGCAGTCCACCGGCATGAATTGGTGGCGGCACAAAGCCATGCCCCAGGGTGTACATTTTGATCAGGGGCGTCATCCCGACCATGTCACCAAAATCATAGGCATAAAGTCCTTTGGTCACACTGGGGCAGCTTTCCGGCTCACAGCAGATGATGCGCATGTCTGGCTTCTTGCCGCTAATCTTATCCCGAATCCAGGGGAAGAATTGCCCGGCGAAGTTTGAGCCACCACCGATGCAGCCGACGATAATATCAGGGTAAGCGTCTGCCATCTCCATTTGCTTCCGGCATTCCTCCCCGACTATGGTCTGATGAAGCAGGACATGGTTAAGCACGCTGCCAATCGAATACCTATAGTCTGGACGGCTTGCCATGTACTCTATTGCCTCGCTAATAGCCAGACCTAGACTACCGGGACAATCAGGCCATTTTTCCAGCATAGCTCGCCCTGACTTGGTCTCTGTACTGGGGCTGGGGACACAGTTGCCCCCCCAGGTCTCCATGGCGATGCGGCGATAGGGCTTTTGGTCATAGCTAATCCTGACCATAAACACCTTGATCTCTAGACCGAAGAATGCCCCCGCCAAACTCAGGGCGCTGCCCCACTGCCCGGCACCGGTCTCAGTACTTAAGCCTTTGAGTCCTTGTTTCTTGGCATAGTATGCCTGAGCCGTCGCTGTATTGGGTTTGTGGCTACCAGCCTGGTTTGTCCCTTCATACTTGTAGAAAATCTTGGCTGGCGTATCCAGGGCTTTCTCCAGCCGATACGCCCGGTGCAACACCGTTGGTCTCCAGGTACGGTAGACCGCTTGCAGTTCCTCAGGGATTTCAATCCAGCGGTCTTTCCTGTTGAGTTCCTGCTCGGCACATGCCCTGGCAAATAGACCGGCGGCGTCATCTACGGTTGCCGGCTTTCCCGTTCCCGGGTGCAGCACGTGTGGCATATCCCCGGGCATATCGGCCATAATGTTGTACCAATGAGTGGGCATATCCTTTTGGTCAAGAAAATACATTCCTTTCTCCATTTTGTTCTCCTTTCTATCTCATATTGGGGCTGACTCCTTTAAGAATAGCTAGCGCATGTTCACCTCCTAGTTTTTTTCTACCATTCTATTGACCAAAGCCTCTCGTAAGCTTGACGCAAAGGCTTTGAGAGAAGAGAAGGTGGTATCCTCCTCCATCAACTGTATAATACGGCTGCCCACAATGACCCCATCGGCTATCTTGGCAATTCTTCGGGCTTGCTCGGGAGTGGAGACTCCAAAGCCAACGCAAAGAGGCTTCTCAGTCTTTTCTCTCACTCTGGCTACGAAGCCTTCCAGTTCCTCGGGGAGTTTATCCCTGGCGCCAGTGACGCCGGTCAGGGAAACTAAGTAGATAAAGCCGCTTGACCTGCCGGCCACTAGCCTGATGCGTTCTTCAGTGCTAGCCGGGCTGAGAAGATAAATAATGTCGAGCCCGTGCCTTTTAGTTGATTGTTCCAGGTCCTGTCCTTCCTCGGGTGGGAGGTCAGGTATAATCAACCCGTCAATCCCCACCTCGGTGCACTTCGAGCAGAATTGCTCCAAGCCGAACTTCAGCACGGGGTTGTAGTAAGTCATAAACACCAGAGGAATTTCCACTTGCCGTCTTAGCTCCTGAGCCACCTCAAAGCAGACCTTGGGGGTAACCCCTTGCCTGAGCGCTTCATAGCTTGCTCGCTGGATGGTGGCACCGTCAGCCAGGGGATCGGAGAAGGGGATGCCTAGCTCGATGATATCGCATCCACTGCTGGCGAGAAGAGGCACCACTTTCAAGGTTGTTTCAACACTGGGATAACCTACTGTGATGTAAGGAATGAGGGCGGTATGGTTTGCTCGGGCGAAAACAGAGGCAATGCGGCTCAAAGCTTCACCCCCAGTGCCTTGACTACAATGTCCATATCCTTATCGCCATGCCCACTCAAGTTGACTACAATAATTTGTTCCTTATTCAGGGAGCCTGCCATTTTGGCGGCATAGGATATGGCGTGGGCTGGCTCAAGGGCCGGAATAATGCCTTCGGTCCGGCAGAGAAGCTGGAAGGCCTCCAGCGTATCCTTATCATCCACTGCGACATAGGTGGCACGTCCAATACTCTTGTAGTAACTATGTTCAGGCCCTACTCCAGGATAATCCAGCCCGGCAGAAATGCTGTGGGTCCCTAGAATCTGCCCGGCATCGTCCTGAAGGACATAGGATTTCGTCCCATGCAAAACCCCTACTGTACCGGCAACCAGGGAGGCAGCGTGTTTCCCTGTCCTGATTCCTCTTCCTGCCGCTTCTACTCCGATAAACTTGACGTCTTTATCGTTCACAAAGGGGTGGAAAATCCCGATGGCGTTGCTTCCTCCGCCCACACAGGCGATGATATAGTCGGGCAAACGACTGCGCTTAGCTAAAATCTGCTCCCTGGTTTCTTTGCCTATGATCGATTGAAAATCGCGCACCATTACCGGATAGGGATGAGGACCTACTACCGAGCCCAGAAGGTAATAGGTATCTCTAACGTTAGTTACCCAATCTCTAATAGCTTCATTGATGGCGTCTTTCAATGTTCTGGTACCTGAGGAAACAGGGCGCACCTCTGCACCTAGCAGTTTCATACGGAAAACGTTAATCGCTTGACGCTGCACGTCTTCCTCCCCCATATAGACAATACAATCCAGCCCCAATTTGGCACATATGGTGGCAGCAGCTACCCCATGCTGGCCAGCGCCAGTCTCAGCGATAATCCTTTGTTTTTTCATCCTCCTGGCGAGGAGGCCCTGCCCGAGAGCATTGTTTATCTTGTGGGCTCCGGTATGAAGGAGGTCCTCCCTTTTGAGGAAGATTTGTGCCCCCCTGCAATGCCTAGTGAGCCTTTCCGCGAAATAAAGTGGTGTTGGCCTTCCCGAATAGTCGTGGGACAGGGAATCGAATTCAGCCCAGAAGGATTGATCACGCTTTGCCTCTTCGTAAGCTGTTTCCAGTTCGTCTAAAGCCGGCATAAGAATTTCGGGTACAAACTTACCGCCGAACTGGTCGAAATAGCCACGGGAATCAGGTAGCTGCTTATCTTTTCTCATCGGCTTTCCTTACTGCTTCAACGAATGCTTTTATTTTAGCTATATCCTTGACTCCTCCCGTCTCTACTCCGGAGGAGACATCCACTCCCCAGGGTGCCACTCTCTCGATTAGCCTGGCTACATTCTTCGGGGCGAGCCCCCCGGCAATAATGACCGAAAACCTCTTAGTTACCCGCTGAGCTAGGTTCCAGTTGAAGCTTTCTCCTGTTCCGCCATATTTGCCTTCAACCCGGGAGTCAAGAAGGGTGATAAAGCCTTGTGCGGGAAGTAATTTGCCTCCGGCAGATAACTCAGCGTAGAGCTCCTCGGGGGATTGCTGGTCTATTCGAATTGCCTTGATAACTGGTCTAACAACCTCACAGCAATACTCCCAGGATTCATCGCCACTTAGCTGGACCCAATCTAAAGCGCAGAAATCGGCGAGCTCATTTACCTGGGAACTCGGTGCATTGACAAAGACGCCGACCACTTTTGTAGTATTGCTGCTTTTTTTGATGGCACTGGCTATCTCACAGGCCTTGGCAGGACTTACCTGTCGTTGACTGGGAGCGAAGACTAACCCGATAAAATCAGCACCGGCCTCAACCGCTGCTAGAGCATGAGTCTTATCTCTAATCCCGCAAATCTTGACACGAGTCATAACAGACTAAACTCCAAATTCTAATATCTAAACTCTAAACAAATTCAAAATCTAAATATCCCAAATTCAAAACCTTCTTGTTTCGGTTATTAGGGTTTTGGACTTTGATATTGTTTAGCATTTCGTATTTAGTGCTTAGGATTTTCCCTCATTACTTAAATCCGAAATTCTAACTCATTCTCCTATCAATTCCTTCATCTTAGCCCGGACATCACCGGCGGTAACCAGAGCCTCGCCAACAAGTACAGCATCAACTCCCCATTTCCCGAGCTTTTCAATATCTCTTTTGCTTTTAATACCGCTTTCGCTAACTACGATTTTCTCTTTGGGGACAAGCGGTCGTAAACGGCGGGTGGTATTGATATCAACGACAAAGGTATTGAGGTCGCGATTATTAATTCCGATGATTTCCGATTCGCTGAGAACTGCTCTTTCCACCTCACCTTCGTTGTGCACTTCAACTAGGCACCTTAAACCAAGGCTGTGACTCAGCGAGACGAGTTCCTTAAGCTGTCCCTGGCTTAGAATGGCTGCGATTAACAATAAAGCATCAGCGCCATAGGCCCGAGACTCATATACCTGATAAGGGTCGAAGATGAAATCCTTTCTCAGCAATGGAAGCCCAACCACTTCTTTGATTGCTGCTAGGTGCTCAATGCTGCCCATAAAATAATTTGCCTCAGTGAGCACTGAAATAGCAGCGGCACCACCTTCAGCATAGGTTCGGGCCAATTCGGTGGGGTTGAAGTTGGGACTTAGCATCCCCCGTGATGGGGAGGCTTGCTTCACCTCGGCAATCAGTCGAATGTGGTCGCCCTTGAGAGCCGGGGCGAGGTCAAGCGGCGGCTTCTGCCGGGCAATGCGCTCTTGCAAATAAGTTATGGTAGCTACCTTCTTTCTTTGCTCAACCTCTTCCCTTTTTTGGGCGATAATTTTATCCAACATTTTCCTTTCCCAGTTGCCAGCAATCGGTTACCCACTAAACGCCGAATGCTGGCTATTTTTTATTTAGGCTGTGGCTGAGCTTGATTAGCTCGTCGAGTTTAGCCAGAGCTTGTCCACTGTCGAGCGTCTTCTCGGCAATGGAGACACCTTCTTTGAGGTCTGATGCATGGTTGCCAGCCACCAGCGCGGCAGCAGCATTCATGATAACTATGTTCCGCCTGGCTCCCACCTCTCCGCTTAATATGCCGCGCAGTATCTTAGCATTTTGCCTGGCTGTTCCTCCCTTAATTTGGGTCATGCTTGCCTTCATAAACCCCAAATCATCAGGAGAAACTTCATAAGGTGGCAATACCCTATGTTGATTGACATCCCACACCAGAGATTTCCTGCTGATGGAGATTTCATCCATGCCATCTATGCCATGTACCACCAGGGAATGCTCTGTGCCCAGGCGGTGGAGAACGAAGGCAATCTTCTCTCCCAGTTCCTTAGAGGGAACACCTATGACCTGAAACTTGGCTCTGGCAGGGTTGGTAAGGGGGCCGAGAATATTAAACACAGTACGAATTCCGATTTCGCGTCGGGGGGCAGTGGCATATTTCATCGCCGGGTGGAAGACGGGAGCAAACATAAAACCGATGCCCACTGTCTCCAGACATTGAGCGACAGCCTCAGCCCCAAGCTCAATCCTCACCCCCAGCGCCTCCAGGACATCGGCGCTGCCGCAGTGGCTGGACATTGCCCGGTTACCATGCTTGGCCACTTTGAGTCCTGCGCCAGCGACAATGAAGGCGGCTGTTGTGGAGATATTAAAGCTGCAAAAACCATCGCCCCCTGTCCCGCAGGTATCTACCACCGGTGGGGTGACCTGGACCGGTGTTGCCTTAGCCTGCATGACGCTGGCTAAGCCAGCAATCTCGTCTACTGTCTCTCCTTTAATACGCAGGGCGGTGATAAAAGCGGCAAACTGGGCTGGCGTTGCCTCGCCAATCATTATCTCCTCCATTACGGCTGCCCCCTGCTCAAAAGTAAGTGAGCGACCGTTGACCACAGTTTCAATGGCTTCTTTAATCATTGCCGTGCTCCTTGTTTTAGAAAATTCTTCAACAAACCTTTCCTGCGCCGGTCATAATTAATTCAGGACGAAACTGAGCGCATAAAAGCATACTGGTCAGCCTCTGCCTGGTCAATAGCGGAGAGCAATGCCTGGGCCTTTGCCAGGCTTTCCTGGTATTCGCGCTCAGGGATGCTATCGGCGACGATGCCAGCACCCGCCTGGATATAAGCGATGTTATCTTTGATAATAACGGTACGTATAGTGATAGCAGTATCCAGGTTGCCCGAGAAGTCGAAATAGCCTACTGCGCCGGCATAG
>CAZZAC010000054.1:0-8640 GCA_964652095.1 uncultured Dehalococcoidales bacterium
AAGCGAGGCCCGTCCACGGCAGAGGCTACGTGTATTAACTGAGAGCTGCCAGAGGGCAAAATACGAGTAACTCCTCTATCCCAATCATTTCCTTTAACTACTTCCACCTTTGCCAGTATAAAATCAAACAGAGAAGCGTCCAGCAACACTGCCAAAGCTAGCGGGTCATGCATTCTACAGCATCCGTGGTATTTTACCTCGTATTCTACCAGTTGGGCCGCCAGATGTGCAGCCGGTGTATGCCTGGTCTTAATTTGCTCCAAATGCTGGCTATTCAGGCAAGCCGCAGGGTCCATAGATACATCCAGCCCCACAGCAAAGATGTCCGCCCCGGAGTTGAATACTATATGAGCAGCCTCAGGGTCCTGCCAGATATTGAACTCGGCAAAGGGAGTGCGATTCCCTTTGCCGTAGGGCGTAAGACCATAAGCACCTCCCATGAGAACCAGCCTGGCTAAAAGTTCAGGCAGTTCGGGATGAAGCTCAAAAGCATAAGCCACATTGGTTAGGGGGCCCGTGGCTACAAGAGTAACTTCACCGGGAGCATCCAAAACTAGCCGGGCAAGGAAATCCCAGGCCTTTGCCGGGGATAGTGGAGTCAGGGGCGATGGCAAGTCACAGTTGCCCAGCCCATCCGGGCCATGGTAGCTTAAGGCATCTTCTAACGGCTGGTTCAAAGGGTTTGCTGCCCCCATCGCTACCGGGATGCTCTCGGCATTCAGGTATTCCAATACCCGGCGAGCGTTGGCGCTGGTCATTTCCACAGGAGCATTGCCTGCCACCGTGGTGATGCCCAGAACCTGGACTTCAGGCGATTTTAACGCCAGAATTAAAGCCAGGGCATCATCGATGCCGGGGTCCATATCCCAAACTACTTTCTGCATCGAATCCTACGGGATACACTATCATAAATTTCGGAAGAGTATAAAGCGATTTGCAGAAATCACGACACAAAAGTCACTGCGAGGTACCCCCTTCTGTCATTGCGAGGAGCATAGCGACGAAGCAATCTCAGGGGAATTATACGAGATTGCCACGCTTCGCTCGCAATGACAGGTAGAACAGCCTCTTAGCTCCGTATATTTGGCTTTAGCTCCAAAATTTAGGCTTTCAGAGATTTGTGGTACGGAATCAGACCCCCGGCCTCCACCATGTCTATAAACCATGATGGAATTATCAGGCGAAACTCAAACTCCTTGCCCGTATTGAGGTTCTTGATAGTCCCTTGCCTCAGGTTAATCACTATCTCATGCCCGGTCTCAAATTCAGCGGAGATTCCCGGCAAATCTATGGCCGGGCATCCAAGGTTCCAGAAGTTCCTGAAGAATATCCTGTGGATTGAGTCGGCAACTACAGCCTGGACACCCTTAAACTTCAGAGTTTCCGCAGCCTGCTGCCTGCTTGAACCAATGCCAAAGTTCTCTTCGGCAACTATAATGTCCCCCTTCTCAACCTTGGTGAGGAAATCCCTGGGCACATTCTCACGATGCCCGACATCGCTTAGCCCGCTTCTTGCGATGAACTCTTGATATTGGCTCTGGCTCGTTTCATCGCCACCCATGATGAACCTTCCGGCAAAGAGTTCATCAGTGTCAACATCCTTACCAAACTTCCAGACTCGGCCTTTGAGTTCCATCTATGCCTCCCGGAAAAACTCCCGTGGGTCACTTATTTTGCCTTTCAACGCCGAGGCTGCCACGGTCGCTGGCGATGCCAGGTATATCTTGGCAGTCACATCTCCTACCCGACCTTGAAAGTTACGATTTGCCGTACTTATGCAAACCTCGCCCGGTCCCAGTATGCCCATATGCGCCTCCATACACGGACCACAGGTGGGTGGACCGACCACAGCGCCGGCCTCCACAAATGTCGCTATTAACCCCTCTGCCAGAGCGGCTTTAAGGACCTCCTGTGAGGCTGGTATGACGATAACCTTGGTAAACTTATCTACCTTCCGACCTTTGAGTATTCTGGCAGCAATCTTGAGGTCCTCCAGGCGCCCATTGGTGCACGAGCCTATGAACGCCTGGTCGATTCTGGTCCCCTCAACCTCAGTAACTCCCACAGCATTGGAGGGCTTCGGGGGCACGGCAACCATGGGCTCCTTAATATCATCAGCGTGAAACTCAAGTGTTTCCGCATACTCCGCATCCCGGTCGCCCTGAATAAGCTCGAAGGAGTGGTCGGTTCTTGCCTTGAGAAAATCCACTACCTTCTGGTCGGGCTCGATGATTCCATTAGTGGCACCTGACTCTATTGCCATATTGGTTAATACCATGCGGCTCTCGAAGCTCATTTGGCTTATGGTCGAGCCTGTATATTGAAGAGACTTAAACAAGGCGCCGCTTACCCCTAACCTTTTCAATATGAAAAGCATCAAATCCTTCGACATTATTGGAGACAGCAGCTTGCCCTCAACATTTATCCTGATAGTCCCCGGGACCCGCTCCCACAACCTTCCCGTTTTGAAGACCACGGCCATCTCATCAACACCAATCCCGGTAGCAAAAGCTCCAACTACGCCCGATGTCGTGGTATGACTGTCCACACCAACGAGAGTAGTTCCTGGCAGCACATGCCCCTTCTCTACAAGCACCTGGTGGGCTATGCCCCCCTTGCCAACTTCATAGTAGTTTTCTATGCCCTGTTCAATGACAAATTTCTTTATATTAAGACACTTTTTGGCAGTATCGATGTCCTTGTTGGGCACATAGTGGTCCAGCACTACTACGATTCTTGCGGGATCCCAGACCTTTTCAACGCCTAGCTCCCTGAACTTGGCAATCGTATGCGCACCTAACGCATCATGTATCATGGCTAGGTCTACAGAGACCTCGACAAGCTCGTCCGGCTTTACAACTTTCTTCCCAGCTTTTTTAGCTAGTATTTTCTCCACAAGAGTCATATTCATCTCCCGTTTTGGAGATGCTTATCTTATCTGATTCACCCAGGTTGCCGCAAATGCTATCGGGCAGTAGTCATCTTTGCATCCAGAGGCGCCGACATGATATTTTTGAGCTAATGGCTATTGAAGAAGTCATTGAGCTCTTAGAACAGGAATATGGCCCTGGCAAGTGGCAGCCAGACAGGGACCCTATTGATGTGCTCATAGGAACCATACTGTCCCAAAATACCTCGGATGCAAATTCGGGAAGAGCTTTTGCCTCTCTTAAAGCTAGCTTCGATAGCTGGGAAGCTGTAGCTTCGGCTCCAGCAGAGCATATCGCTCAGGTCATTCAGTCCGGGGGATTATCTCAAATCAAGGCCGTTAGAATCAAACAGGTACTTGAGCAAATTGAAAAGGAACAGGGTCGTATCAGCCTAGATTCTCTCAAATCGATGCCCATGGCTGAAGCTGAAGACTACTTAACGCGTCTGCCCGGGGTAGGACATAAGACAGCTAGCTGTGTGCTGCTTTTTTCCCTGGGGAAGCCATCGCTGCCTGTGGATACCCACGTTTTTCGGGTAGCCAAACGATTGGGACTAATTGATTCCAAGACGTCTATAGAGAAGGCACATAGCTTGCTTCAGGAGCAAATTCCGCCCTCAAAGGTATATCAATTCCATGTCCATATGATAGAGCATGGCCGGCGGATATGCCACGCTCGCCAACCTCGTTGCAATAGGTGCATATTGAGAGGCGTTTGCCCCGGCTCGCTTTACTAATTTAGCCTGGTTAGTAAGTGATATAATGGTTAACATGGCACAGATACTGAAGAGCAAAAATCTGGCTACCAAGTTTCAGATAATGGTGGAAATAGCAGCACATCAGCCTAACATACAGCAGAAAGACATCGCCCCAAGATTGGGCATCACTTCGCAGGCGGTCTCCGAGTACGTGAAGGAATTGATAAAGGACGGCTGGCTGAGCTCCGAGGGTCGCTCCCGATATAAGGTAACCAAGGAGGGCGTAGATTGGATTTTGCAGATGTCCCGGCAGCTACATAGTTACGCCTGGTTTGTGAGCAAAGCCGTGGCTGATATATCAACTACCACTGCCATAGCTGATAGCGACTTATCCGTTGGTCAAGCAGCATCGCTATATATGAAGGACGGCTTGCTCTTCGCCTCCGATGTCATTCGTGGTAAAGGGGCTAAAGGAATAGCCGTAACTGAGGCTAAAAAAGGACAGGATGTCGGTATTCGCAACGTTGAAGGAGTAATAAAACTCGAGCCAGCTAAACTAACCATGGGCAAAGTACCCAATGTGCAGGATGGAGGTTCCAGGAGCACCGATCTTGTACGATTGAAAAGGGAGGTAAAGGAAGCGAGGCTGGTGGGGGCAATGGGCACTGAAGCCCTGGTATCGTTAATGCAGATTGGTGTAAAGCCTGATTATGTTCATGGTGTCCGGGAAGCAGCCATAGAGGCAGCTTACTGTGGCCTGCCCTTCCTGATTGTCTGTAGCGAGGACAAGGTTTCAATTCTGGTACAGAGATTGGAAGAAGAGAACCTGAACTACCAGATCGTTGACTTACGTCAAAATTTCCCCAGGGCGTCCACTCGTTAGACGCCTGTCATTGTGAGGCATCCCCCTTTCCTGTCATTGCGAGGTTGACTCTCCCCTTCTGTCATTGCGAGGAGCGTAGCGACGAAGCAATCTCAAGGTAATTATACAAGATTGCCACGCCCCGACAAGTCGGGGCTCGCAATGACTTTCGTGTGACGATTTCGGAAAATCACGATAGTTACCAGCGAAAAGCCTTGACATCCATTTTGCGGCATTTTATAATAGGGCTTAATCAACTGCACTTGTATAAAATAAAGTTATTTTGTGTAAAAGGAGGCAAAAGTGACTCGCGTGAAAATGCCCTGTAAGCAAATCTTTACCCGAGGTACAAACTGGTTCCTGGTGGCGCTTTTGAGCCTGGCTCTTGTCCTGACAGCCTGCAGCCCCGCCGAGCAGACACCACCCCAATATTTTTTTGATGACCTGGGAAGGCTGGTCGCCATTAATGGAACACCTCAAAGAATTGTCTCCCTGGCTCCCTCTAACACCGAGACTTTGTTTGCCCTGGGCCTGGGGGACAGGGTGGTGGGTGTGACAGACTATTGCGATTATCCTCCCGAAGCTCTGGACAAGGAAAAGGTGGGGGGATATGCCAACCCGGATATAGAGAAGCTAGTTGCCCTTAACCCTGACCTCATACTGGTTGCGCATGGCACTCCCATGGATGTTATCAATAACATGGTAGGGCTGGGGCTTACACTATTTGGTATAAAGACTACCGATTTAGATGACTTGCTTAATGATATTAGAAGAATAGGGGAAATAGCCGATAAGGAACTGGAGGCCCAGGCACTTACATCTGAAATGGCAGTAGGGATTAAGGCAGTAACCGATGTAACCTCGGAATTGGAAGAAAGGCCAAGGGTCTTTTATATCATCTGGAATGACCCGCTACAGACTGCTGGTTCCGGGACTTTCATCCACGAGCTAATTGAAAAGGGAGGCGGAGTGAACATATGTGGTAACATCACAGGTTATCCAATAATCTCAATCGAAGAGGTCATCGCTCGCAATCCAGAGGTAATCATCACCAGCTCATGGCCAGGCATATATGAGTGGGCAATGAACGAGACCGCACTTAACGCTACCGACGCCAGACAAAACAACAGAGTCTTCGCATGCGATGATAACCTCGTTCAACGCCCAGGTCCCAGACTGGTCGAAGGCTTAGAGTGGTTTGCCCATTTCATTCACCCCGAGATATTTGAGGAGCCTGAGGGTAGCTAAGTGAAGGTTTTTTCCTCCTGGAGCGGGGGTAAGGAATGCTCCCTCGCGACGTATAAGGCAATTTCCCAGGGGCACGAAGTTCTATATCTGCTTAACTTTATCTCCGAAGACGGCGAGAGGTCGAGGTCCCACGGGACTAAAGCCAGTGTTTTAGCTTTGCAAGCAGAAGCCATTGGCATCCCTCTCATCCAGGTGAAGACATCATGGGAAAATTATGAGGAGAACTTTAAGAAAGTTGTCAGGGAACTCAAGGACAGGGGCATCGAAGGGGGCGTGTTCGGTGATATGGACTTGGAAGAGCATCGGGAATGGGTGGAGAGAGCATGCAGCGAGGTAGGGATAAAGGCGTTTTTGCCCCTCTGGGGGATAAAAGCAGAAGAGCTAATTGAGGAATTCCTTAAATTGAAATTCAAAGCTATAATAGTCGCCACCAGATTAGAGGAGACCTTCCTGGGAAAAGTTCTGGACAAAGATTTGGTAAGGCAAATTAGCAAACTTGGCTCCCATCCCTGTGGTGAAAATGGCGAATATCACACATTCGTAACCGAGGGGCCCATTTTCAGGAAAGCACTTAAGGTTACCAGGGGAGAAAGAAAAGAAAGAGACAACGTATGGTTCTGGGAAATCTCAACCAAGGTCATTGCGAGGGGCGAAGCCCCGAAGCAATCTCATCGCTCGCAATGACAAGAGCGAAGGGTTGGAATGACAGCAAGATGAGAGATAGTAAATAAGGACTGCAGGAGGAACTGAAATGAAAGAGAAAGGCTTAATTCAAGTTTATACCGGGGATGGCAAAGGAAAGTCCACTGCCGCCATTGGTCAGGCAGCTCGTGCTGCCGGGCATGGTTTTAAGGTCGGCTTAGTCTCTTTTTTTAAAGACCCCGAGGCATTCGGGTACGGTGAACATAAATCCCTGGAAAAGCTGGGGATAAAGACTTTCCTTTTCGCCAAGAAACATCCTCACTTCTACAAAGAACTGAATCCTGACGATGTCCGCCAGGAATGCTCCAGGGGGCTGGAATTCATTAAGGAGCTTTTTCAGGACCACTCCTGGGATATGCTGGTCCTGGATGAGATAAACATTGCCGTGCGCGACGGCTTTCTGAAAGAAGAAGAGGTTCTTTCTCTTTTGGAGACAAAGCCAGAAAAGTTAGAGCTTGTCTTAACCGGTCGGGGCGTCACAGAAAAGATTATAGAAAAAGCAGATTTGGTCAGCGAGGTGAGGGAAGTGAAACATCCTTATAGTCAAGGAATAAAAAGCCGGGAAGGCATTGAATACTAAGAGAAAATCAAAAGGAAAAGGTGAAAATGCAAAATGACAAATCCTAACCACAAAATTCGAAATCCTAAACAATATCAAAGCACTAATGACCAAAATCCAAAGCAAATGAGTTTTGGTATTCATATTTATGATTTTGGGTTTGTTTAGAGTTTAGAAATTAGAATTTAGGATTTATTCAGCGATGGCACGTACAGTATCTGAGGTGTTTAGTGAGCCCGTTATCCCTTTTGCCATTCGCTGGCAAAGTAGAGTTTACTCTTTACTGGGGCTTACTGGACTGCTTGTAGTGGTAGTCGTGTTTGCCACTACTTTGGGAAGCGTTCCTATACCCTTTACCAGTACTTTTCAAGTCCTTCTCTCTCAACTGCCCTTCGTTCATATTACCCCTTCTTCTCCCGAAATTTTCGGGGCGCCGTTGAGCCTGGAAATTCTGGAAACGATAATTCTGGATATCAGGCTGCCACGCATCTTGCTGGCAGGTTTAGTAGGAGCAGCTCTGGCAGTAGCCGGAGCTACTTATCAAGGACTGTTTCGTAATCCTCTGGCTGACCCTTATCTTTTAGGTGTGGCCTCAGGAGCTGGACTGGGGGCTACCATTGCCATGCTTACTCCTTTCACATTAGCCTGGATGGCTTTTGGGGCCGTGCCATTATTTGCCTTCATTGGTGCCATAGGCGCCGTGGCTGTGGTCTATTTGCTGGCTCGTGTCGGCAAAACCCTGCCAGCCACCACGCTTATCCTGGCTGGAGTAGCTCTAAGTGCTTTTCTGGCCTCCATCACCTCCTATCTCATGACCATTTCCGGTGAAGAACTACATGGGATTGTATTTTGGCTGCTGGGTGGACTTTACCTGACTAAATGGTCTGAGGTGTGGACGGTCCTCCCTTGTGTATTAGCGGGCCTTGTAGTCATCTGGATTCATGCCCGACCGCTCAATGTAATGCAGCTTGACGAAGAGCAGGCTCAACAACTGGGCATCAATGTGGAAAGGGTCAAGCTCATATTACTGGCTGCTGCTACCCTCATTACCTCCTCAGCGATTTGCTTCACTGGCCTTATCGGTTTCGTCGGCATACTCATCCCTCATGCAGTGAGGCTTATCTGGGGGCCGGACTACCGGTTTTTGCTCCCTCTATCCACGCTGGTTGGCGCCATCTTCCTCATCCTGGCCGATACTTTAGCCCGTACCATAATTCCTCCTACGGAGATTCCGGTAGGAATAATTACTGCTCTCTGTGGAGCACCTTTCTTTCTTTATCTATTGCGGAGAAGGAAGGGGCTCGTTTTCTTCTGAAAGGATGCGACACCATGATTGAACTGGATACTGTCAGCTTGGGCTACGACCATCGAGCCATCTTACATAATGTAAGTATGAAGGCCAGGCCCGGCCAAGTACTGGGGCTTGTTGGCCCCAATGGCTCGGGGAAGTCAACATTAATCAAGGGAATGACCCGGGTGATAGACCTGTTCTCCGGGCGTATCTTAATTGACGGCCGCGATATAAGAACTATTAAGCGAGACGAACTGGCTCGCCTTGTTGCCACGGTGCCGCAAAGCCCGGCCTTGCCCGGGGCTTTCACTGCTTTTGAAGTGGTGCTTATGGGACGAACGCCTCACCTCG
>CAZZAC010000055.1:0-8597 GCA_964652095.1 uncultured Dehalococcoidales bacterium
GCCCGGAGAACAGGTCTATCACCCGGGTCATTCCCTTGATTAATGTTGACTTCCCCGAGCCATTGGGGCCAACAAGCCCCAGTACTTGGCCGGGCCTGGCCTTCATACTTACATTATGTAAGATGGCTCGATGGTCGTAGCCCAAGCTGACAGTATCCAGTTCAATCATGGTGTCGCATCCTTTCAGAAGAAAACGAGCCCCTTCCTTCTCCGCAATAGATAAAGAAAGAAAGGTGCTCCACAGAGAGCAGTAATTATTCCTACCGGAATCTCCGTAGGAGGAATTATGGTACGGGCTAAAGTATCGGCCAGGATGAGGAAGATGGCGCCAACCAGCGTGGATAGAGGGAGCAAAAACCGGTAGTCCGGCCCCCAGATAAGCCTCACTGCATGAGGGATGAGTATGCCGACGAAACCGATAAGGCCAGTGAAGCAAATCGCTGAGGAGGTAATGAGGGTAGCAGCAGCCAGTAATATGAGCTTGACCCTTTCCACATTGATGCCCAGTTGTTGAGCCTGCTCTTCGTCAAGCTGCATTACATTGAGCGGTCGGGCATGAATCCAGATGACTACAAGGCCCGCTAATACACAAGGGAGGACCGTCCACACCTCAGACCATTTAGTCAGGTAAAGTCCACCCAGCAGCCAAAATACAATCCCATGTAGTTCTTCACCGGAAATGGTCATGAGATAGGAGGTGATGGAGGCCAGAAAAGCACTTAGAGCTACTCCAGCCAGGATAAGCGTGGTGGCTGGCAGGGTTTTGCCGACACGAGCCAGCAAATAGACCACAGCCACGGCGCCTATGGCACCAATGAAGGCAAATAATGGCACGGCCCCAAAAGCCATCCAGGCTAATGTGAAAGGAGTAAGCATGGCAATGGTAGCCCCCAGTCCAGCTCCTGAGGCCACACCTAAAAGATAAGGGTCAGCCAGAGGATTACGAAACAGTCCTTGATAAGTAGCTCCGGCTACTGCCAGAGCTGCTCCTACTAAACCTGCCAGCAAGATGCGTGGCAGCCTGATATCCAGAATTATCGTTTCCAGAATTTCCAGGCTCAACGGCGCCCCGAAAATTTCGGGAGAAGAAGGGGTAATATGAACGAAGGGCAGTTGAGAGAGAAGGACTTGAAAAGTACTGGTAAAGGGTATAGGAACGCTTCCCAAAGTAGTGGCAAACACGACTACCACTACAAGCAGTCCAGTAAGCCCCAGTAAAGAGTAAACTCTACTTTGCCAGCGAATGGCAAAAGGGATAACGGGCTCACTAAACACCTCAGATACTGTACGTGCCATCGCTGAATAAATCCTAAATTCTAATTTCTAAACTCTAAACAAACCCAAAATCATAAATATGAATACCAAAACTCATTTGCTTTGGATTTTGGTCATTAGTGCTTTGATATTGTTTAGGATTTCGAATTTTGTGGTTAGGATTTGTCATTTTGCATTTTCACCTTTTCCTTTTGATTTTCTCTTAGTATTCAATGCCTTCCCGGCTTTTTATTCCTTGACTATAAGGATGTTTCACTTCCCTCACCTCGCTGACCAAATCTGCTTTTTCTATAATCTTTTCTGTGACGCCCCGACCGGTTAAGACAAGCTCTAACTTTTCTGGCTTTGTCTCCAAAAGAGAAAGAACCTCTTCTTCTTTCAGAAAGCCGTCGCGCACGGCAATGTTTATCTCATCCAGGACCAGCATATCCCAGGAGTGGTCCTGAAAAAGCTCCTTAATGAATTCCAGCCCCCTGGAGCATTCCTGGCGGACATCGTCAGGATTCAGTTCTTTGTAGAAGTGAGGATGTTTCTTGGCGAAAAGGAAAGTCTTTATCCCCAGCTTTTCCAGGGATTTATGTTCACCGTACCCGAATGCCTCGGGGTCTTTAAAAAAAGAGACTAAGCCGACCTTAAAACCATGCCCGGCAGCACGAGCTGCCTGACCAATGGCGGCAGTGGACTTTCCTTTGCCATCCCCGGTATAAACTTGAATTAAGCCTTTCTCTTTCATTTCAGTTCCTCCTGCAGTCCTTATTTACTATCTCTCATCTTGCTGTCATTCCAACCCTTCGCTCTTGTCATTGCGAGCGATGAGATTGCTTCGGGGCTTCGCCCCTCGCAATGACCTTGGTTGAGATTTCCCAGAACCATACGTTGTCTCTTTCTTTTCTTTCTCCCCTGGTAACCTTAAGTGCTTTCCTGAAAATGGGCCCCTCGGTTACGAATGTGTGATATTCGCCATTTTCACCACAGGGATGGGAGCCAAGTTTGCTAATTTGCCTTACCAAATCTTTGTCCAGAACTTTTCCCAGGAAGGTCTCCTCTAATCTGGTGGCGACTATTATAGCTTTGAATTTCAATTTAAGGAATTCCTCAATTAGCTCTTCTGCTTTTATCCCCCAGAGGGGCAAAAACGCCTTTATCCCTACCTCGCTGCATGCTCTCTCCACCCATTCCCGATGCTCTTCCAAGTCCATATCACCGAACACGCCCCCTTCGATGCCCCTGTCCTTGAGTTCCCTGACAACTTTCTTAAAGTTCTCCTCATAATTTTCCCATGATGTCTTCACCTGGATGAGAGGGATGCCAATGGCTTCTGCTTGCAAAGCTAAAACACTGGCTTTAGTCCCGTGGGACCTCGACCTCTCGCCGTCTTCGGAGATAAAGTTAAGCAGATATAGAACTTCGTGCCCCTGGGAAATTGCCTTATACGTCGCGAGGGAGCATTCCTTACCCCCGCTCCAGGAGGAAAAAACCTTCACTTAGCTACCCTCAGGCTCCTCAAATATCTCGGGGTGAATGAAATGGGCAAACCACTCTAAGCCTTCGACCAGTCTGGGACCTGGGCGTTGAACGAGGTTATCATCGCATGCGAAGACTCTGTTGTTTTGTCTGGCGTCGGTAGCGTTAAGTGCGGTCTCGTTCATTGCCCACTCATATATGCCTGGCCATGAGCTGGTGATGATTACCTCTGGATTGCGAGCGATGACCTCTTCGATTGAGATTATTGGATAACCTGTGATGTTACCACATATGTTCACTCCGCCTCCCTTTTCAATTAGCTCGTGGATGAAAGTCCCGGAACCAGCAGTCTGTAGCGGGTCATTCCAGATGATATAAAAGACCCTTGGCCTTTCTTCCAATTCCGAGGTTACATCGGTTACTGCCTTAATCCCTACTGCCATTTCAGATGTAAGTGCCTGGGCCTCCAGTTCCTTATCGGCTATTTCCCCTATTCTTCTAATATCATTAAGCAAGTCATCTAAATCGGTAGTCTTTATACCAAATAGTGTAAGCCCCAGCCCTACCATGTTATTGATAACATCCATGGGAGTGCCATGCGCAACCAGTATGAGGTCAGGGTTAAGGGCAACTAGCTTCTCTATATCCGGGTTGGCATATCCCCCCACCTTTTCCTTGTCCAGAGCTTCGGGAGGATAATCGCAATAGTCTGTCACACCCACCACCCTGTCCCCCAGGCCCAGGGCAAACAAAGTCTCGGTGTTAGAGGGAGCCAGGGAGACAATTCTTTGAGGTGTTCCATTAATGGCGACCAGCCTTCCCAGGTCATCAAAAAAATATTGGGGTGGTGTCTGCTCGGCGGGGCTGCAGGCTGTCAGGACAAGAGCCAGGCTCAAAAGCGCCACCAGGAACCAGTTTGTACCTCGGGTAAAGATTTGCTTACAGGGCATTTTCACGCGAGTCACTTTTGCCTCCTTTTACACAAAATAACTTTATTTTATACAAGTGCAGTTGATTAAGCCCTATTATAAAATGCCGCAAAATGGATGTCAAGGCTTTTCGCTGGTAACTATCGTGATTTTCCGAAATCGTCACACGAAAGTCATTGCGAGCCCCGACTTGTCGGGGCGTGGCAATCTTGTATAATTACCTTGAGATTGCTTCGTCGCTACGCTCCTCGCAATGACAGAAGGGGAGAGTCAACCTCGCAATGACAGGAAAGGGGGATGCCTCACAATGACAGGCGTCTAACGAGTGGACGCCCTGGGGAAATTTTGACGTAAGTCAACGATCTGGTAGTTCAGGTTCTCTTCTTCCAATCTCTGTACCAGAATTGAAACCTTGTCCTCGCTACAGACAATCAGGAAGGGCAGGCCACAGTAAGCTGCCTCTATGGCTGCTTCCCGGACACCATGAACATAATCAGGCTTTACACCAATCTGCATTAACGATACCAGGGCTTCAGTGCCCATTGCCCCCACCAGCCTCGCTTCCTTTACCTCCCTTTTCAATCGTACAAGATCGGTGCTCCTGGAACCTCCATCCTGCACATTGGGTACTTTGCCCATGGTTAGTTTAGCTGGCTCGAGTTTTATTACTCCTTCAACGTTGCGAATACCGACATCCTGTCCTTTTTTAGCCTCAGTTACGGCTATTCCTTTAGCCCCTTTACCACGAATGACATCGGAGGCGAAGAGCAAGCCGTCCTTCATATATAGCGATGCTGCTTGACCAACGGATAAGTCGCTATCAGCTATGGCAGTGGTAGTTGATATATCAGCCACGGCTTTGCTCACAAACCAGGCGTAACTATGTAGCTGCCGGGACATCTGCAAAATCCAATCTACGCCCTCCTTGGTTACCTTATATCGGGAGCGACCCTCGGAGCTCAGCCAGCCGTCCTTTATCAATTCCTTCACGTACTCGGAGACCGCCTGCGAAGTGATGCCCAATCTTGGGGCGATGTCTTTCTGCTGTATGTTAGGCTGATGTGCTGCTATTTCCACCATTATCTGAAACTTGGTAGCCAGATTTTTGCTCTTCAGTATCTGTGCCATGTTAACCATTATATCACTTACTAACCAGGCTAAATTAGTAAAGCGAGCCGGGGCAAACGCCTCTCAATATGCACCTATTGCAACGAGGTTGGCGAGCGTGGCATATCCGCCGGCCATGCTCTATCATATGGACATGGAATTGATATACCTTTGAGGGCGGAATTTGCTCCTGAAGCAAGCTATGTGCCTTCTCTATAGACGTCTTGGAATCAATTAGTCCCAATCGTTTGGCTACCCGAAAAACGTGGGTATCCACAGGCAGCGATGGCTTCCCCAGGGAAAAAAGCAGCACACAGCTAGCTGTCTTATGTCCTACCCCGGGCAGACGCGTTAAGTAGTCTTCAGCTTCAGCCATGGGCATCGATTTGAGAGAATCTAGGCTGATACGACCCTGTTCCTTTTCAATTTGCTCAAGTACCTGTTTGATTCTAACGGCCTTGATTTGAGATAATCCCCCGGACTGAATGACCTGAGCGATATGCTCTGCTGGAGCCGAAGCTACAGCTTCCCAGCTATCGAAGCTAGCTTTAAGAGAGGCAAAAGCTCTTCCCGAATTTGCATCCGAGGTATTTTGGGACAGTATGGTTCCTATGAGCACATCAATAGGGTCCCTGTCTGGCTGCCACTTGCCAGGGCCATATTCCTGTTCTAAGAGCTCAATGACTTCTTCAATAGCCATTAGCTCAAAAATATCATGTCGGCGCCTCTGGATGCAAAGATGACTACTGCCCGATAGCATTTGCGGCAACCTGGGTGAATCAGATAAGATAAGCATCTCCAAAACGGGAGATGAATATGACTCTTGTGGAGAAAATACTAGCTAAAAAAGCTGGGAAGAAAGTTGTAAAGCCGGACGAGCTTGTCGAGGTCTCTGTAGACCTAGCCATGATACATGATGCGTTAGGTGCGCATACGATTGCCAAGTTCAGGGAGCTAGGCGTTGAAAAGGTCTGGGATCCCGCAAGAATCGTAGTAGTGCTGGACCACTATGTGCCCAACAAGGACATCGATACTGCCAAAAAGTGTCTTAATATAAAGAAATTTGTCATTGAACAGGGCATAGAAAACTACTATGAAGTTGGCAAGGGGGGCATAGCCCACCAGGTGCTTGTAGAGAAGGGGCATGTGCTGCCAGGAACTACTCTCGTTGGTGTGGACAGTCATACCACGACATCGGGCGTAGTTGGAGCTTTTGCTACCGGGATTGGTGTTGATGAGATGGCCGTGGTCTTCAAAACGGGAAGGTTGTGGGAGCGGGTCCCGGGGACTATCAGGATAAATGTTGAGGGCAAGCTGCTGTCTCCAATAATGTCGAAGGATTTGATGCTTTTCATATTGAAAAGGTTAGGGGTAAGCGGCGCCTTGTTTAAGTCTCTTCAATATACAGGCTCGACCATAAGCCAAATGAGCTTCGAGAGCCGCATGGTATTAACCAATATGGCAATAGAGTCAGGTGCCACTAATGGAATCATCGAGCCCGACCAGAAGGTAGTGGATTTTCTCAAGGCAAGAACCGACCACTCCTTCGAGCTTATTCAGGGCGACCGGGATGCGGAGTATGCGGAAACACTTGAGTTTCACGCTGATGATATTAAGGAGCCCATGGTTGCCGTGCCCCCGAAGCCCTCCAATGCTGTGGGAGTTACTGAGGTTGAGGGGACCAGAATCGACCAGGCGTTCATAGGCTCGTGCACCAATGGGCGCCTGGAGGACCTCAAGATTGCTGCCAGAATACTCAAAGGTCGGAAGGTAGATAAGTTTACCAAGGTTATCGTCATACCAGCCTCACAGGAGGTCCTTAAAGCCGCTCTGGCAGAGGGGTTAATAGCGACATTTGTGGAGGCCGGCGCTGTGGTCGGTCCACCCACCTGTGGTCCGTGTATGGAGGCGCATATGGGCATACTGGGACCGGGCGAGGTTTGCATAAGTACGGCAAATCGTAACTTTCAAGGTCGGGTAGGAGATGTGACTGCCAAGATATACCTGGCATCGCCAGCGACCGTGGCAGCCTCGGCGTTGAAAGGCAAAATAAGTGACCCACGGGAGTTTTTCCGGGAGGCATAGATGGAACTCAAAGGCCGAGTCTGGAAGTTTGGTAAGGATGTTGACACTGATGAACTCTTTGCCGGAAGGTTCATCATGGGTGGCGATGAAACGAGCCAGAGCCAATATCAAGAGTTCATCGCAAGAAGCGGGCTAAGCGATGTCGGGCATCGTGAGAATGTGCCCAGGGATTTCCTCACCAAGGTTGAGAAGGGGGACATTATAGTTGCCGAAGAGAACTTTGGCATTGGTTCAAGCAGGCAGCAGGCTGCGGAAACTCTGAAGTTTAAGGGTGTCCAGGCTGTAGTTGCCGACTCAATCCACAGGATATTCTTCAGGAACTTCTGGAACCTTGGATGCCCGGCCATAGATTTGCCGGGAATCTCCGCTGAATTTGAGACCGGGCATGAGATAGTGATTAACCTGAGGCAAGGGACTATCAAGAACCTCAATACGGGCAAGGAGTTTGAGTTTCGCCTGATAATTCCATCATGGTTTATAGACATGGTGGAGGCCGGGGGTCTGATTCCGTACCACAAATCTCTGAAAGCCTAAATTTTGGAGCTAAAGCCAAATATACGGAGCTAAGAGGCTGTTCTACCTGTCATTGCGAGCGAAGCGTGGCAATCTCGTATAATTCCCCTGAGATTGCTTCGTCGCTATGCTCCTCGCAATGACAGAAGGGGGTACCTCGCAGTGACTTTTGTGTCGTGATTTCTGCAAATCGCTTTATACTCTTCCGAAATTTATGATAGTGTATCCCGTAGGATTCGATGCAGAAAGTAGTTTGGGATATGGACCCCGGCATCGATGATGCCCTGGCTTTAATTCTGGCGTTAAAATCGCCTGAAGTCCAGGTTCTGGGCATCACCACGGTGGCAGGCAATGCTCCTGTGGAAATGACCAGCGCCAACGCTCGCCGGGTATTGGAATACCTGAATGCCGAGAGCATCCCGGTAGCGATGGGGGCAGCAAACCCTTTGAACCAGCCGTTAGAAGATGCCTTAAGCTACCATGGCCCGGATGGGCTGGGCAACTGTGACTTGCCATCGCCCCTGACTCCACTATCCCCGGCAAAGGCCTGGGATTTCCTTGCCCGGCTAGTTTTGGATGCTCCCGGTGAAGTTACTCTTGTAGCCACGGGCCCCCTAACCAATGTGGCTTATGCTTTTGAGCTTCATCCCGAACTGCCTGAACTTTTAGCCAGGCTGGTTCTCATGGGAGGTGCTTATGGTCTTACGCCCTACGGCAAAGGGAATCGCACTCCCTTTGCCGAGTTCAATATCTGGCAGGACCCTGAGGCTGCTCATATAGTATTCAACTCCGGGGCGGACATCTTTGCTGTGGGGCTGGATGTATCTATGGACCCTGCGGCTTGCCTGAATAGCCAGCATTTGGAGCAAATTAAGACCAGGCATACACCGGCTGCACATCTGGCGGCCCAACTGGTAGAATACGAGGTAAAATACCACGGATGCTGTAGAATGCATGACCCGCTAGCTTTGGCAGTGTTGCTGGACGCTTCTCTGTTTGATTTTATACTGGCAAAGGTGGAAGTAGTTAAAGGAAATGATTGGGATAGAGGAGTTACTCGTATTTTGCCCTCTGGCAGCTCTCAGTTAATACACGTAGCCTCTGCCGTGGACGGGCCTCGCTTTCTAAAGCTATTTCTATCGCGTATATTGGAGGAGTAAGATGGCTAGCTTGGTAGTATGTGGCGCCATAAACTGGGATATTAGCTGCTTCGTAGAGCGGCTG
>CAZZAC010000056.1:0-8531 GCA_964652095.1 uncultured Dehalococcoidales bacterium
TCACCCATAAAATCAGCATATCCCGGGGTATCAATGAGATTCAGCTTCATCCCCTGCCACTCAAATGGAAGCAGGGACAGGTTAATGCCCATATGACGTTCCATCTCGAGCGGGTCATAATCTGAGGTAGCAGTGCCATCTTCAACGTTCCCTAAACGCTGAATAGCACCTGAGTTAAAAAGCATGGATTCGGTAAGCGAAGTTTTACCTGCCCCTTGATGAGACAGCAAGACAACGTTTCGGATTTGCACGACTCTACATTATAATCTTGCCCCTGAAGATAAGCAACTGGTGTTACATTATGAAGTGTGATGCTATAATGTAATAGTCACGCTGAGATGAAGCTGAGTTACGAACAGGTGAGGCATATCGCTTGGCTTGCTCGCTTGGGCTTAAGCGAGGAGGAGGTGGAGAAATTTAGCCTCCAGCTATCTAATATTCTGGAGAACTTCGAAATACTCAAGCAAGTAGATACAGCCAACGTGCCACCAGCGACTCATACCATCCCACTACAAAATGTCTTCAGGAAAGACGATGTAGCTGACTCATATTCCCAGGCTGAGATTTTATCAAACGCACCAAAACAAGCCGAAAAATGTTTTAAGGTTCAAGCAATACTAGAGTGAGCCCATCAGTCAAATGATTAGCGACATAGTTATCGCCATCGTAATTGGCTATCTCCTTGGCTCTATCCCTTCAGCATATCTTGCCGGTCGTCTGAGAAAAGGGGTAGACATCCGCGAGGTCGGAAGCAAAAACATGGGCGCTATAAATGTTTACTACGAGGTCGGACGAGTAGAGGCTGTGCTAGTGACCTTGGTTGACCTGGGCAAAGGCATAGGAGCAATTCTTTTGGTGCGGGGGTTGTTACTCATTCCTCTGACTTCAGGATTTGATTTTCTTACCGGGCTTACCGCCACAGCTGCCATATTGGGCCACATCTTTCCCGTTTTTCTTAAATTCCGTGGCGGTAAAGGAGCAGCTACCGCCATCGGGATTCTCATCTTCTTGATGCCCTGGGCAGTTCCGTTTCTCTTTATTGTTTTTGCAGTAGCTTTACTTATTACTCGTAATCCCACCTTTAGTTATAGCCTACTCCTTATTGTTTTCCCGTTTGTTGCGGGGTTTATTTACGTCGACCGCTACGGCGAGCCTTTGGCTTTAGTATTCTACTCCATAGGCTTGGGGGTATTCCTAGGCATACAGTACATCCCCAGGATTAAAGAGATGCACAGCAAAACTGGCGGCGACTGGCGCAAAGTTATCAGGCGTCGCAGCCTCAAAGAAAGGTTCTAAATATGCCGGCGAATGAACTACACCAGCTAACTATTCATGAAGCACACGAGCTTCTTAAACAAAGGAAAATTTCCTCGACGGAACTGACAAAATCTGTACTGAAGCGTGTCGCTGAGATAGAAGGGAAAGTTCACGCCTGTGTCACTATTGTTGAAGACAATGCTCTGAAAGAGGCAAAGAAAGTCGATAATTACATTAAAACTGCCCATGAAATTACCCCTTTAACCGGCATCCCCACCTTAATCAAAGATGTCATATGCACCAAGGGGATAAGAACTACCTGTGGTTCAAAGATGCTGGAAAACTTTGTCCCTCCCTATGATGCTACAGTAATAGAGAAACTGAAGGCACAGAAGGCGGTAATAGTCGGGAAAACGAATATGGACGAATTTGCCATGGGTTCTTCTACGGAGCATTCCGCCTTTTTCCCCACCCACAATCCCTGGGATTTAAGCCGTGTCCCAGGAGGTAGCAGCGGTGGCTCAGCAGCTGCTGTAGCTGCTGATGAAACTGTTTATGCTCTGGGCTCTGACACTGGAGGCAGTGTCCGCCAACCAGCCGCACTTTGCAGCGTGGTGGGACTTAAACCAACCTACGGTCGGGTCAGCCGCTTCGGCTTGGTTGCTTTTGCCAGCTCTCTCGACCAAATTGGGCCAATAACCAAGGATGTCACTGACTGCGCCTTAGTGATGAATGTCATTGCCGGGTATGACTCCAGAGATTCAACATCAGTGTCTTATCCTGTCCCGGACTACACCCAGCAACTAATTCCAGACATCAAAGGACTAAAGATTGGCATTCCCAGGGAATATCTTGGCGAGGGCGTGCAGAACCAGGTACGAGTGGCTTTACAAGCAGCTATAAATAAACTCCAGGAACTCGGTGCGGAAATAGATTGGGAAGTCTCTCTACCTCATACTAAATACGCTCTGGCTGCTTACTATATACTTGCTCCGTCCGAAGCTTCAGCGAATCTGGCTCGCTACGATGGAGTAAAATACGGCTTTTCCGAGCGAGATGCCAGTAATGTAATCGAGACAACGGAGAAGACGCGACAATTTGGCTTCGGGCCTGAGGTTAAAAGGCGTATAATGCTGGGCACTTATGCTTTATCCGCAGGTTATTACGACGCTTACTATCTTAAAGCACAGAAGGTGCGTATATTGATAAAACAGGAATTTGATCAGGCCTTTGAAAAATATGATGCCCTGGTCACCCCAACTTCGCCAATAGTGCCTTTTAAGCTGGGTGAAAAGTTAGAAGACCCGATGCAGATGTATCTAAGCGATGTATGCACCTTACCCATAAACATAGCTGGAATCCCGGCTATCTCCATACCTGCCGGCTTCGCTGACAACCTACCCATAGGTATGCAAATCATGGGCAAGCCTTTCAGCGAGGAAATACTGCTGCGCGTCGCCTTCGCCTATGAGCAAGCAACCGACTGGCATAAGAGAAAACCCCCATTATCATGAAAATAGTGCAAGTGACATGCTATTCAGGCTATGTCTCTGCTGAAGCGCCGCAATCTTTTATGACTTTCCATATCCTGTGGATTTGGGCACAATATGACTAGCAGGCGGAGGAGAAGGCAGGCTGAACGCAGGCTTGCCAATGCTGGCAAACGGACTCAGATTTCGATTTGGACCATCGTTATTATCGCCCTGGTGGTTTTGGTGGTTGGCTTAGCCCGAACTTGCAGATAGCTCACCGACAGAGCGGGGTCAACTGTATTTTTTACAATACATAGTAAGACAGAGCTGAATTTAGTGACGGAGTTCATTTCCGCCTAAAAGAGAGAATAGCGTCTTCAACCCCTCGAATTAGCTCGTGACACAAAAGCTCTCCGTGAAGAAGGACAGCAGAACGCACTGCAACAAATTGACCACATATGGGTGTTAAGAAGGAACGAAGGAACTGGCTTGGGACTATTATAATACGAGGCTTAGGAAACAATCAGCTAAAAGGCACAGCCGTGACAGGCCACTCAATAAGATTCCTGGCTCAGAGGTGAATTACATCTGATTAATTCATAGATTATGCAGAGACACCCACTTAGGCTTCATATCCCTTATATTCCGGTAGACTTCATCAAAGTCGAAGCTGTAGTCAAAATGCTCCTTTGCCTGGTGCCTCATATGTCCTCGTATCTCAAGGTGGCGGATAACGATTAGCTCTTCCTGTTCATGAGATGCCTGCACAAGTTGGATTCCCGAAGGACTCCAGACGCCGCTTTCGCCGCAGAAGCGCCCACCAGTTTTTTCAAACACGCCCACGCAGTTAGCCCCGATGCTCCATACCTGGTTATGGGCAGCCAATGCTGAGTGCATCAGACTCCAGATGAACTGATAGTAGTTGTCTAGCTGCAGGTTAAGCAAGGGGTACTTACGGACTGCTTCCATCCGCCAAGCAGCCAGGGTAATGATAACATCCACATCATCGTCAAAAGCATATCTTCTGCCCAGACCTACAAAACACAGGTCATAGCACATCACTATTCCTATTCTCCCCCATTGCATATCCAGCACCAGCCTCCTGTCACTTCCTCTGTGAAAAAAGAGTTTATCCAGCGGAGTTAAAAATATCTTATCGTAGAATATATTATTGTAATCAGCGTCCGGCGTCATCACAAAAGTGCTATCGTGTATCTTTGCGTGGTGTTTATCCACTCGTACATTGCTAAAGAAGACCATCTTCAGCCCGTTGCCGTTGCCAATTAGCCCCGCTTTTATTCCATCCAGCACCCTTTTTACCTCCGGCTGGTGGTTATCACTGGCTTTCAGTTGCTCCTGTACCTCTGCCTTGTGGTTCGCGTCCCAAACACAGCCAGAAATACACAATTCTGGAAAGACCAGGATATCAGCACTCACCTCGTGGGCTACCTGTACGATGCTTTCCATGCGTGAGAGATTGTAGCCAATATCAAACTTGGGGTTTATATTCGCTATCATAAATGTAGGGCAAGCTTCGCTTTCGGAGAATGTCACATCTGTCACCTTGTATCCACTGACCAGAGTGACAGCAGCACCATCTCCTTGTTTTACACTTGCTAATGTATTTGGTTCGGTTTTCCTTTGCTTCTCACTCATTCGTACATTCTACACCAACTGTTGTTCCAGGCAAAAGCAGTTTTTGAGAGTGTGTTCTGGCTCGCTAATCCACTTCCCTGTGCTCCGTATGGAAATAAAAAGCCTGTTCCGTTGAACAATCTGGATAATGAAGCCTTTCCATCCCCGGGCTTTCCTCTGAACATCAATTAACCTGGCATGCTCGGAATTGATGCCGGGAATTAAGATGGGCACATCCTTATCGTAGCGGAAGGTCGAAACACTCTTTGAGTGGCGCGGAATAGGCTGGCTGGCAGTGGACGTCATTTATGCCCGGGATTTCCCGGTAGTGCAGCTCTGTGTACTGCTGAGCTCGTCCATGCTCATCTTCATGAACCTCCTGGTGGACATGCTCTACGCTTACCTGGACCCCCTGATAAGATATCAGTAGTCTTCGTCTGCCGAAACGAAAGTGATGTAATATACGGGGCCAACTCTATTTTTCTCTGTTTCTACGTTGTTGCCAGGCTGGCGAAGCCAGCCGAGGTAATCTCGGTGGGGAAAGAGTAGGAGAAAAGTGGAGTTGCCCCCATTTTACGAGGAAATATACCCGTCTCTGACAAGGAGTTCGGCGACAAGAACTGCGCCTTTGGCTGCTCCCATTTTGGTGTTGTGGGATACCAGAAGGTACTTGATGCCGTTTTTCAGGACGTTGTCCTTCCTGACTCTACCAACCACGGTGGCCATGCCATCCTCAGCATCACGATCGAGCCGCGGTTGAGGTCTAAACGGGTCTTCATGGACTATTATCATGTGCTTGGGGGCTGAAGGCAGCTCAACTTCGTTGGCTGAGACGCTGTATTCCCTCATAGCCCTGACAACCTCGTCAACCTCACAGACGTTCTGCGTGGAGACGAAGACCGATTCCGTATGTCCTTCCCGGACATTGACACGGGTGCAGGTACTGCTTACATTGAACTTGGCTGGACTGACTGACTTACCTGCGAAAGTGCCCAGTATTTTCTGCGTTTCACGCTGCACCTTTTCTTCTTCCCCGACAATAAAGGGAATAACATTATCCAGGATGTCGAGGCCTATTACTCCCGGGCTCCTGCCTGCTCCTGATAGGGCTTGCATGGAGGTCATTATAACGGCGTTAACGCCGAACGATTCGTAAATTGGTTTTAGGGTTATCGCCAAGCCGGTGGTGGTGCAGTTGGGAATAGGTGTGACGAAGCCTTTCCATCCCCGGGCTTTTCTTTGCACATTAATTAATTTGGCATGCTCGGAGTTGATGCCTGGAATTAAGATGGGCACATTCTCATCATATCGGAAGGCCGAGGCCGTGCTTATAACTGCTTTGTCTCTGGCAAATTTCGGTTCCAGAATCTTCGCCTGGTCGGACTCTATGGCGGAAAAGACTATATCCAGGGCGGAGATATCCATTTCGCTAGCATTCTGGACGGGCATGGCCATAACCTCCTCCAGTGGAGCCTCCTGGCAAAACCAGCGCAAGGCTCCAGACTGAGCATCGGTTATGGCTTCCTTATAGCTGCGCCCTGCTGACCTCTCGGAGGCAGCAAGCGCAGCAATTTCAATCCAGGGGTGACCCTTCAGGGCAACGAGAAATTGCTGACCAACTATGCCAGTCGCTCCTACGATTCCAGCCTTTATCATGGTTTCCCTCTACTCTGTTTTTGATTTAAGAATAATCGGGCACTATAAATTAAATACTTATTTCTTGTCAAATTTCGTGCCCCTGCTGACATCCTTATCAGGTGTCGCCTTGGTGGCTCCTCACGTTTGGCCCATATACCCATATCATCTCCCCGCGGATTAGGCACAACTAGCTTGCACCTCCTTTTACTGAGCTAATCGGGGCGAGAGGACTTGAACCTCCGACCTCAGCGTCCCGAACGCTGCGCGCTACCAACTGCGCTACGCCCCGTTTGTCTATGCTATTATATGATGCTTTAATTATTGGGGCAAGGATGAAGTATTGCGTTTTAATAATTGATGGAGCATCAGGTTGGCCATTGGCTGCTCATGGTGGGAGGACTTGCCTGGAGTTGGCGCATACTCCGAACATGGATGCTATGGCAAAGGCGGGTGCCGTCGGGCTAGTTTGCAACGTGCCACCGGGGATGGAACCTAGCAGCGCCTGTGCCTGTATGTCCGTGTTAGGTTATGACCCTCAGGTATATTATCGGGGCCGGAGCGCCATTGAGGCTCGCGGCATGGGTGTACCTATTAACGAAGGAGAGACTGTTTTTCGCTGCAATTTAGTATCCATTCGCAACGGGAAGATGTGGAGTTATAGTAGTGGGCATATCAGTACTGGCGAAGGCCGAGCTCTTATCGCTAGTTTGAATGAGAAGCTGGGCAGCGATGAGTTGCATTTTTATCCTGGTGTGAGCTACAGACATATATGCAAGATAAAAGGCAGGGAAGACGCCCTCCTGGCTAGCTGTACTCCACCGCATGATATTCACGACAAAGCTATTGATGATTTTCTTCCCAAAGGGCCGGGGAGCGACCTGTTAAGGGAGCTTATGGCACGCTCTGAGCTTGTGCTTCGTGACCATCCTGTGAATATAGAGCGAAGAACACGCGGCGATATTCCAGCTACCATGGTTTGGCTTTTTTGGGGTAGTGGTAAAATACCTGATATGCCAGCCTTCAAAAAGGTCTATGGACTTGATGCTGTCATGACGTCCGGAGTTGATATTATGCGAGGCTTGGCTCGGATGATAGGTACGCAGGTGCTGGATATTCCCGGTGTGACCGGCGATCTGAACAACGATTACGTGGCTCAGGCCATTGGTGCGCTGGAAGCACTGGTGAGATATGATATGGTGGTTGTCCATGTGGAAGCAACCGATGAGGCGGCCCATGCCGGCCTGGTTAAAGACAAAATAGAGGCTATCCAGAGGGTAGATAAAGAGATTGTGAGTCGGCTTCGTTCTTGGAACAAGGATGCACTTCGGGTGCTAATTTTGCCTGACCACTCCACGCCGATCGAGATTCAAACTCATGTTGCTGACCCTGTCCCATCCATACTCTGGGGGCCGGGATTCACAGCTAGTGGGGCGAAGAGATTTACCGAAGCAGAGGCTAAAGGCACAGGCGTTTTTATCAAGGAAGGATATAATATTATGGGCAAGCTGATAGAGTAAATGAAGGCGGAGAAATGGCACTGATAGTTCAGAAGTATGGTGGCAGCTCGGTGGCTGATGCCGAGAAAATTAAGAACGTCGCCCAGCATGTCGCTAAAGCTAAAGATGAAGGAAATCACGTGGTGGTTGTTGTTTCCGCCATGGGACACACCACCAGTAACTTGATTAAATTAGCTTGCCAGATTAATGAACAGCCTGGCGATAGGGAGCTCGATCTCCTTTTATCCACTGGGGAGATTGTTTCCAGTACCCTTTTGGCCATGGCTTTAGAGACTTTAGGTTACAAAGCAGTCAGTCTTACCGGCGCACAGGCGGGCATACGTACTGATTCTAGTTATAGTCGAGCTCGGATTCTCCGCATCGACACGAAACGAGTGGTCAGCGAGTTGAGAAAGGGAAATATTGTCATCGTGGCTGGATTTCAGGGCGTGACCGGGAAAAGGGACATTACCACTTTAGGTCGCGGCGGTTCTGATACTACGGCAGTGGCTCTGGCTGCTAGCTTGGGTGCTGAAATCTGCCAAATATACACCGATGTTGAAGGCGTTTATACCGCTGACCCTCATCTTGTTCCTCACGCAAGAAAGTTAAAGGACATTGGCTATGAAGAGATGTTAGAGCTGGCTAGCTATGGAGCCAGGGTAATGCATAACAGAGCAGTGGAATTGGGAGAGTTGTATAATGTGCCCATCTTGGTGGCTTCTAGCTTCAGCGATAGCCCGGGTACCATTATTTGTAAGGAGGCCTCTATGGAAGTAAAAAACAAGGCAAGGGGTATTGTCTATGATACCAATGTGTCTAAAGTCACCGTCGTCGGTGTCCCCGACCATCCTGGCATTGCTGCGGCAATCTTTGAGCCCCTGGCTAGAGCAAATATAAGTGTAGATACCATTGTTCAAAATGCCAGCATTAATAATATTACCGATCTCACGTTTACGGTAGCTCGAAATGATTTAATTAAGGCGATGTCCATCGTGGAGCCAGTGGTTAAATCTGTGGGGGGTAAGCAATG
>CAZZAC010000057.1:0-8399 GCA_964652095.1 uncultured Dehalococcoidales bacterium
CTTGGTAGTATGTGGCGCCATAAACTGGGATATTAGCTGCTTCGTAGAGCGGCTGCCGGTGCCCGGTGAAGAAGTTACCATAAAACATATCACTCGAGTATCCGGAGGGACAGGGGGCAACATTGCTGTGGCGGCAGCACGGATTTTGGGGGCTAAAAAAGTTGCCCTGATAGGCGCTTTGGGGAAGGATGACATTGCTCGCCAGCAAATTGCCGCCCTCGAGGATGAAGGAGTCATCACTGAGGGAATCGGCCACATTGCGGGAGAAGAATCGGGGCAGGCTTATATTCTGGTTGACCAAGCAGGACAGAACGTTATTGCCAGTCATCTGGGGGCGAATGCCAGGCTGGGTCTGGCACACCTGAACAAAGCACAGGTCAAGCAGCAGCTACAGGAATGTCGAGGCATCGTCCTCACCGACCCCCATTTGGAAGTGGCAAAGGAACTAATAAACCTGGCAAAAAGGCGCGATGTCCCTGTGTTGTGGGACCCGGGGATTTTGATAGGCCCGAATCCGGAAGCATTGCAGTCTCTTGCCAAACAGGCAGAAGTCCTCTTCTTAAACGAGACGGAGGCGAATGCTCTACTGGGAACCGAGGAGTTAAATACGAGCTTACAGAAGCTAAAAGAGCTAAGATTCGGCAATCACGCGGTGCTCAAACTTGGCGCTCAGGGGGCTGTCATGCTTGAGCCGGCTAGTGGTGCGGTGATCGAGATCCCAGCCTTGCTTCTTAATAAGCTAGGTCTAAATGTAGTCAGCACAGTAGGCTGTGGAGACGTCTTCGCAGGGGTCTTTGCTGCCTACCATGTTATGGGAAGTAGCCTGGCGCAATCGCTTATCATGGCCAGCGCTGCCGCAGGACTCAACGCTACCAAACCTGAAACTAGGGGCAGCCCTGACCGAGCAATCTTGGAGGCGGTGGAACAACAGTGCCACGACCTTGGCTTCACAGTTCAGGAATACAGAGCTCCAAAGACTGCTGAGTGACTCTTTTCGATAAGATGTCTGAATTCCGGACTAAACTGAAAATAGGCCTCCGCACAGGAATTAAAAAGGGGTGGGGTAGTTTTGTCTGGATATGTAAGATCATCATCCCTGTCTCCTTTGTTGCAGCTCTTATCCAGTGGACTGGTTGGCTAAGTCAACTAGATTTCTTGCTACATCCCTTAATGAACGTGATCAATCTGCCTGCCGCAGCAGCGTTGCCAATCATCATCGCAATGACAGTAAGCTTTTACGCGGGGATCGCCATCATTGTGGTACTTCCCTTTACCATTGAACAAATCATCTTGATCGCCTTGTTCATAACCATTGCCCACATGCTCATTGTTGAAGGCATAGTCCAGCATAAATCGGGTTTAAATATCATCAAAGCAACCTTGGTTCGTATTGGCGCAGCTATCTTGTCTGTGTTCATTGTCTCCCAATTTTTCGCTGATACTAGCCAGAGCATTAGTTTGCCAGCCAGCCTTGCAACTCAGACTCCGTTTATTGAGGTCCTGAAGGGTTGGGCTATTGACACACTGCGCTTATGTGGCAGGATTTTCATAATCATCATGCTGGTTATGATGGCGCTCTATGCGTCAGAATCTTTAGGATGGATCAAATATCTGGTTAAGTTTTTCAGGCCGTTGATGAAAATCCTTGGACTGTCCGATCGAGCAGTAACGATGTGGGTAACGGGCGCTGGTTTTGGCCTGCTATATGGGAGCGCCGTTATTATGGAAGAAGCTAAGAAGGAAAATTTAACAAAGGAAGAACTGGAACATCTTCAGATTTCTATTGGCGTCAATCATAGTATAGTGGAAGAAACTGGCTTATTCCTGGCGTTAGGAGTAAATCCTTTGTGGTTATTGATACCCCGGTTTGTTGCAGCTACTATAGCAGTTTACACTCTTCGTGCCATACAGTATCTCAAGAGCAAATTATTTCCTAAGTGACTCGTCATAGCGTTGCCCTTGTACATCAGTTGTTTAAATCCCAATTTGAGGGTCCCTGACCGGGTTAATTTAGAGGGAGTAGCGAAGCGCAGCCGCGACCTGGGCTTTGTGCCTCGGGAGCGGAAGTTTTCTAAAATTTAGCCTGGTAAGCCCTTGTATCTGCTTCACCTTTAGAGTAAGCTTCATGCCACCCTTTGGGCACCGAAATTTTCTTATACCAGCTAACCCGGTCTGCTTCGAGCAAATTGCGATTCCGCCCCATGAAATCGGCAGCACAGATAACCTTATGATTGGTAATGGAGGAAACCCAATCCAGCCATTTCTCCCCTTCCCTGGAGCGCAGCAGGTGATGATCCAGGATAAGCGTATCAACCTCTCTGGCTACCATCAAAGTCCTACGCAGCGCAGCCTTTCTTTTTCTCCAAGTCAAGCTTGGCAAATAAATTGGCGGCCCGGATGCCAGCACCACGGTTGGATGCCACGCAAGTATTTGCTCTATTGCCTCGTCATTGAGCATTTGAATATCCGAGGCGTGCACGAAAACTTCTTTTTCTTCTTCGATCCTGGTCATCATTACTGTGCCACCCATGCCTCGCTCACCATGAGGAACGGGAGGAGAAAAGCTTAAACACCCGTCGCTTAGCCCCTCCGAAGCTGGAAAGGCTCGATCAACCTTTTGGGCTAAACCCTTAGCCCGATGAAGCTGACCAGGAGCGATATTCTGCATCCCTTTTGCCCACAGTCTGGGATGCTTCAATAATTCAGCAACCCGGTCTGCCGAAAGCTGGTAAGGATTGGCATTGACCATGGGATGGTGCTCACCGTGATAATGACTGATCACGACATCTGTGGCATCACCCAGCGCCTTTTCAATGGCAACTTTTACCCTCTCCGCCACGGCAACCTGAACCGGGTGCGGCAATAAGCCATGACGCCTATACCCCAGCGCAACTCCGGGGTCGATGACTATTTTGCGGTCTTTGGTTTCAACTACGCAGCACAGGCCTCGAACACCCAATGATTCCGCCCCGATTATCTCTATCTTCACTCCAAAGCTAATATTATACTAATTACCTTTTATTATGGTAATTTTATGGGAGCAAGTGAAGACAGAGAAAAAAGAGGGCTATTGGACAAGAACTAAGAGAGTTGAAGCTGATTTGCTCGAGTTCGGCATCAGCGCTAGCCTGGCGAAGAAGCTTACTTATTTTTATCCCCTTGGTGTTCTGGAAAGGCTTATCAAAGCCACTGAGAAACGCCAGCCTAGAGAGCCAGCTACATACTTTCTAAACGGTCTTAAGAAATCCAGAATGAAGCACGAGCTTCAACATGGTCCAATCGGAGATGAAGACATAAATTGAAATGATAGTAATCAAATGTGCTAAATGCAGGGCTAAAGTCTTCAGGTACTTGAAGATTGGGAAGGGGCGAATATTACACTGCTGGAAAGAGCGCATAATAGAAGACCATAGTGTTCGAGATGGAAATGAAATTAGATGTCAATGTGGCAATTTAATCGGGATTGATGAAAGGAAATGGGTCAGAATGAAACAACGCTCTTTCACTTATTCAGGAACAAGAACAAAGGGATAGAATCTCTGTGAAACTTATAAGCGCCTGTTTGTTGGGAATAAAGTGTGCCTGGGATGGCAAAGATATTTACAAAAGCGATAAGGCAATTGAGCTTTTGAACTCCGAGACGCTGATACCTTTTTGTCCCGAGCAACTAGGAGGATTAAGGACCCCCAGGGCACCTCAGGAAATCCAAGGAGGGAGTGGTGAAGACGTTCTTGATGGGAAATGCAAAGTGCTAAATATAGACGGGGAAGATGTCACTCAGGAATTTATTAAAGGAGCGGAACAGACTTTGAAAATTGTCAAGCTATTCCACATTGAAGAATTTATAGGGAAATCAAGAAGCCCCTCATGTGGCTGTGGTCAAATATACGATGGCACATTTTCCCGGGAATTGATTGATGGCGACGGCGTTACCACAGCGTTATTGAAGAGAAACGGAATCAGGGTTATAACCGAAGAAGACTTGTAGCGTTTTTTCATAAAACAAAATCACATATTACACTACCCCCCGCCGACTCCTGTTTAGCTACCTTGCGTAAGTACAGGACAGCTCTATCTCTCCACACTATTCTTCTGCAACCTCAATAACTTTATTGCTGCTCCTGAAGCCGCTGAGAATCCTGACCTGGCTTTGGGAAACGCCGAAATGCTCTGCCAGTAATTTGATGACTGCCTGGTTGGCCTTGCCTTCCTTCGGTGGCTCCTTAACCTTGATTATGAAGCTATCCCCTTCCTGACTAAGCTCTTCGGTCTTGGAACTGGGCTTTACTTTAACCTGGATTTTCATCAATCACCTCTCCCCGCATTCCCTGGTTATGAAATTCTACCAGTTTAACAGGTGTTATCTCGTTGCTCAGGGACTTTTCGCTGCCAGTAAATACCCTGATATAGTTGCCGGTCAGCCCCGAGTATATGCCGCTTCCGGGACTGGTTTCCTGCTCCCAGAGGACCGGCATAGTTTGCCCCAAGAATTGCTCACAAAAGTTACGCCGTGAACTTCGAGATAGCTCTAGCATCCGCTGGTTACTCTCTGCTTTAACTTTGTCTTTTATCTGCTCGGGCATCCCGGCTGCCGCTGTCTCAGGGCGGGGTGAGAAGGGGAAGACATGGATGTTAGCAAAGCCAGCTTGCTGGCAAAAAGAGTAGCTCTGTTCAAACTCTTCATCGCTTTCCCCGGGGAAACCAACCATGATATCTGTGGTGATGGCTACCTCTGGTATCATTTCTTTAATCAAATTCACTGTTCTCTGATATTGGTCCAGAGAGTAGCTCCTCCTCATCCTTTGAAGCACGGTCTCACTTCCACTTTGTAGCGCTAAGTGGAAATACCGACAGAGCCTTTCATTCTGCCACAAGGCAAGAAATTCAGGAGATATTTCCGAAGGCTGTAAAGACGAGAGACGTAATCTCTCGATGTCGGTACTGGTGAGAATACGCTGAACCAAATCCCTGAGGTCAGCACTGCCATCTCTATAGGAGCCCACCTTTGTCCCGGTTAGAACCACTTCTTTGTAACCGAGGGCCACTTTTTGCTTAATTTCGTCAATTATCTGGGAAGCGGGCAAGGAATATTCGTGGGGTCTTACTTTGGGAACAATGCAATATGTGCAGGGGCTATGACAGCCATCTTGAATCTTTATCAGGCTACGAGTCCTAACGGTGGCAGCAAGCATCTGAGATTGTTTTGTTTCACCTTCACCCAGTCCTCTCCCTTCAAGGGAGAGGGTTTGGGTAAGGGCCAGCAGGTTCTTTTTCTCTGTGTTGTCAACTACGAGGTCAGCAAGCTGAGCTAGCTCTTGGCGACTTCTTTGGGCATAGCAGCCAGTGGCGATAATTAGGGCCTGGGGATTTCTTCGCCTTGCCAGCCTGAGCCAGTGGCGTGACTTGCGGTCGGCAATATGGGTGACTGTGCAGGTATTGGCAATATAAATATCTGCTCTGTCACCAGGGGATACAAGTTGAAATCCGGCTTGGCTAAAACGATTAGCCAGAGATTCCGTCTCGGCCTGATTGAGCTTACAACCCAATGTGTAGAAAGCCACCCTCATTGATATGGATTATAGTATCTTGCCTAGGTTCTTACAAAGTCTTATCCCTTGATGGGAGAGGATTCAGGTGAGGTGATATCCCCCTCTCTAACTCTCTCCCGCCAGGGGAGAGAGCATTATGACGTGGCAATCTCTAAAAAGGATGTGAGATTGCTTCGCTTCGCTCGCAAAGACATTTTGTTAAAGCCTTTTCTGTGATATAGTTAGCGATTCTAGCCAAGGGCATTAAACTGAGGTGCGAAATTGAATCAACGGACTCAATGGAAAATCCTGCCTCCAGTGCCTGATGAATACTTGAATGCTTCTGACCTTTCTCCTCTAGTTGCTCAACTTCTCTACAATCGTGGTGTTAAGCCAGAAGAAATCGACCCTTTTTTGTCTGCTGACCGTAGGCTGGAGGGTAATCCCTTCCTCCTTCCTGATATATCACAGGCTGTAAGCAGGGTCTATAAGGCCGTGCTTGCCCGGGAAAAGATTGCCGTCTATGGTGACTTTGATGTTGATGGCGTTACAGCCATAGTTATTCTTGTCGAGGGACTGTCAAGGCTTGGTGCTGAAGTTATTACCTATATTCCTGACCGCGTCAACGAAGGCCACGGATTAAAGATTTCAGCTCTGGAGAAGCTTCAGGCACAGGGGGCTGATTTGGTCATTACTGTTGATTGTGGCGTAACTGACCTTACAGAGGTAAAACAGGCTCGAGAAATGGGAATGGATATGATTATCACCGACCATCACATTCCGTTAGGGAGCCTGCCTCGAGCCGTAGCTGTAATTGACCCGAAGCGAAAGGATTCGATGTATCCCTATCCAGATTTGGCTGGTGCTGGCGTTGCCTTCAAGTTTCTGCAAGCGTTATTCCATAAAGATAGCCGGGAGAAATGGCTAGCTGGATTGATGGACTTAGTAGTTTTAGCCACTGTTACCGATTTAGTTACTCTCGTTGGTGAGAATCGGTACCTGGTGAAGAAAGGGCTGAGAGAGCTTAATAATAGCTCCCGTGTGGGAATTCAAGAAATGGGTAAATTGGCCGGGCTGAAGCCAGGTGAACTTGATACTGAAGATATCTCCTGGGTACTGGGACCTCGCCTCAATGCTGCTGGCAGGATGGACAATGCCTCCACCAGCTACCAGCTGCTCACTACTCAGTCACCAGAGGAAGCTCGCCTCCTGGCCCTGGAGCTAGAGAGAAGGAATGCCGAGCGGCAAAAATTAACCAAGGAAGTATTAAGCCGAGCGAGGGAGAAACTAGCTGCCAAACTACACCTGCCGGTGCTTATAGACGGTGACGAAAGCTACTCCATCGGTGTTATCGGGCTTGTTGCTGGCAAGCTCGTAGATGAATTTTACAAGCCTGCCATTATCATCAGTTTAGGCCCTGAGCTATGTCAGGGTAGCTGTCGTAGCATAGCTGAATTCGATGTCACAGCTGCTTTAGGAGAATGCCATAACCTGCTTACTACCTTTGGTGGCCATCCCTTAGCCGCTGGCTTCACCGTAACGCGCCAAAATTTAGCTCAGCTAGAGGAACGGATTACCAGACTAGCTACGGACCAATTAGGTCATCTCGACCTTCGCCCGGAAATAGTGATTGATGCCGAGCTTCCCTTATCTACTTTTAGTGGAGAGACCTTTAACCTTATGCAAAAATTGAGCCCTTTTGGTCGAGGCAACCCACAGCCGACCTTTCTCACTCGGCAGGTCGAGGTAATCGAGTGTCGTAACTTTGGTAACCAGGGCGCATGGCTGAGACTAAAACTCAAACAAGGAAACATAATCTGGCAAGCTGTAGATTTTGAGTCGCAGAGCAAACGAGAGGAAATTCCGTCTCACATAGACATTGTCTATAACCTGGAGAAAAGTCGCTGGAATGGAGAAGATGTGCTAAGCCTTAATCTTCGTGACTTTGCTTCTGCTAAGCCTCGTTAGCAAGCTCGGTCACCAAAGCCTGTTTTTTGAATCGGCGCGTTCTGATAATAAGCCAGGGCAAAAATACCACCAATATTGCTAAGTCAAGAACTTGGGCTTGATAAAGACCCCAGAGCAATGGTTCGCCAATACGGAAAAACCTTATGCCAAAATCACCGGCGGCAAAAACGCAAAAACAGAAGAACGCAAGACAGCCTTCGGGTTTAAATTTCCCCCGAAGTCGCCAGACAATAGCAAAAACTATCAGACCCCAGAGTAAATGATAAATCTGAGTGGGGTAAATCGGCACCCCAAAATATTGGCTGGAGAGGTAATACCAATCTTGAAGAGGAGTGCCGGGTGGAGGGGGAGCATAAATCACAGCCCCAGGGAAATAGTGAAAAGGACTGAGCTTGCCAGAGCAGCATCCGTTTATGGTACAAGCCATCCTGCCTATACCTAGAGCTAAAGGCATCCCAACAGCAACGGCATCGCCTATACTAAGCAGGGTGGAGAAGCGTATTCTCGTTACCCTCATATAGATTAACGCTGTCACAATGACGCCGATAACCATCCCGTTTTGAGCAAGGCCAGCAAAGCCGATAATCTCTCGGGGGTTCGCTACGAAATACCCCCAGTCATAGATTATATATGCTAGCCGGCCTCCGATATAGCCGCCAATAATACACCAAAGGAAAAGGCTGTAGAGATCACGCGTGATGCCTATCCTTTTTGCTTCCCTGGGGATGATGACTATTATCAATATAACCGCTACAGCCACCACAATCCCATACCACCGTACCGTTAGGGAGCCAATAGTGAAGGCAACGGGGTCTATACTGATAGTGAGCATTTATCTTTTCCTTTCGGTTTAAGAGAAAATAGCATTGACAAAGACCTCAGCATCAAAGGGAGCCATGTCCT
>CAZZAC010000058.1:0-8085 GCA_964652095.1 uncultured Dehalococcoidales bacterium
TGGTGGCATGGTCCACGGCAGTCAGGATATATCTTTTGAGGTTATTCCAATAGATGACGATAGTATCAAGCTGAAAGAGGAAGCAAGGTCTCCCTTCCTTCACTAACTGGGTGATCCTCTTCCTCGGCTTCTGGCGGGCTCTGGCTCTCTTTCGGCCAGTCTTTTCTGCCTTCTTTTGATCAGGATAGAGGTTATACCTTCGAATCACCCTCTCAATTTTCCAGGTAGAGACCTCTTCAAAATATTCTTTCTCGTAGAGCACTTTCAGCTTCTTCTTACCGTAGTAAGGATATCTATTTCTTAAGTGTCTTATCCTTTCTTCCTGGATAAGGGTCACCTCCCACTTCTTTCTATGGCGAGGAGCTTTAGATTGGTCAGCCAGGCTATGGACATCGTATTTTGAGTCCTTAAAGCGCTTGGACCATTTGTGAAGGGTCTTCCTCGAGATGCCGAAGTGTTGGGCAGTCAGAGCGGCGTTTTCCTTCCCCGCGGTATAGTAGAAGACCATCCACTCAACTCTCAGTCTTTCCTGGGCCTTAAAGCCCAGAAGGTTTGCTACTCCCCTCCAGAGCTCATATTTATTCTTTTGGACAATGGGTTTTCTTCTAAAGAAGTAGAAATTGGCTGGTTTTCTCATCCCGGTAACTCCTCACGGTAAGTTATCATTACTAAACATACCATGAGTGTTACCCATGTATCTCAGCCTCCGCAGAGGTATTCAAACGAGGGGGTGATACACCTTAAAGAAAAATTGTAATTCAATTACCCATAGTGGGCCTTGTGGGACAGTTCCCGAAATACTTTTATTCGAGAACAAGCTAATTCCGGTGCAGCAGCAGCTTCTTGCATAGCGTCCGTGGGACGACAACGTTTATTGGTTCGAGTATCGTAATGTGGAGCCGAGGTATCGACAGGCAGAACCAGCGCGATTTTTGAATTTATCTTTAGTCTCACCATTTAATTGCTGTATAATACTCAAAGGTAAGTTCAGGAGCTGAAGGCGTCATGTTTTACAGACGAGGCTATCCGGCTTTTGCCGCACATACAGACAACTAGGGGGTCATGGTAATGATTGAACTGCCGACGGGTAGACAGACGTTTGATTTTGACTGTGGAGCAAAAGCACTGCAGATTGTCATGGCTTATTATGGCATAGATATTTCCGAAGGCGAACTGATAAAAGAACTGAGATGCGACGCTGACGGAACCCTTGTGCAAAATATGATATCTGTGGCTGAAGCAAAAGGGTTTCAGGTCATCGCGCAATGTGGGTTTTCTTTGGACGAAGTAAAGCAATTGGTGGATGGAAAGCATCCGGTAATTGTGCTGGTCCAGGCATGGGCAGAAAGGTATATGACACTTGAAGATTGGAAGGGAGACAACGACGATGGACACTACGTCATTGTTATTGCCCACTATGGTGATATTATTGTGTTTGAAGACCCGTCATCTTTTCACAGAACATGGATGACGGAAGAAGAATTCCTCGCCCGCTGGCACGATGTAGACCCCAGAACGCAACAGAAGCTGGAGCATTTTGGTATGGTCTTGCTCGGAAAAGAACCTGTGCCCCCGCAAAAGACATTCGAACATATGGATTAGACAGAAACATTCAACTCTCCTACCAGACAATTTAGCCTTTTCCAATAAGCAAATGGAGGGGCTAGATATGCCTTGGCAGACAGTACCCGAACCTTTGTTTGAGAAGAAACAGATTATCCCTGATTTGCAGCGAATTCCAATCTCACATTGCACTTAAATGAGACATGTGCAATATTAAGAGGGTAAATTAGGTAGGGGGTGTTTACTCAGTGTCAACAAAAGAAATCGGATGTTGTGGCGCATACTGCAAAACCTGTCGTGCATACATTACGGAGGGTACATGCCGTGGATGTAAATTGTACTCGTTCATATGATTAGTGACACTTCACCTCCTTTTTTCGATTTTGTTGATAAGATTCAAGAAATTGTTGGGGTGTAAGGTATTCCAGTGCCTGGTGGGGACGGACAGTATTATACACTTCTTCCCCATTTCAGGAGAGCTTGGTTAAGTTCCGAAATATCAAACGTGGTATTGGTTACTTCGTAGAATTCCTCAGTGTGAGTTCTCTGGGCTCTTTCCACATGTCCATTAAGCTTGGGTGAGCGCGGCGGCAAAACAAATAGTTTTATCCCTCTCCTTTGACATTCCTCCTCGAAAGCATCTTGAAACTCGGATCCTCCATCCACCTGAATTACTTTAATAGGAAACGGCATCCGTCTTAGTAGGGCATTTATGAAAGCAGCTGCAGTGTGAGAGCTTGCTCTGGTATGAGCTTCCAGAATATCCCATCTTGAGATAACATCTCTGGCAGTAAAGTGTTTAAGCACCATGCCAGGCAGAGGTCTCACATCCAGTGTATCTACTTCCACAATATCTCCTGGTTCCTTGGCCACATAATCTTTAGGTTTTCTTACTGCGTAAGGGCGTTGCCTCTGGCTCTTTCTGGCCGATATGTGATTTGGCAAGGGCTCTTTCAATACACCGCGCTCTTTTAGCTTCTTAAGAATTCTGCCCACTGTGGAAGCAGAGCAAGTAAATCCCTCACGATGCAAAAGTATCACTAGCTTATCCTTGCCCCATCTGGGATATTCCTCTCTTAATCTAAGCACAGCCTCAACCAGTTCCACTGAATAAGCAGGCTGTCTTAAATGCTTGGGACGACGAGGCAGGTCCTCTAAGCTCTCTATATGCTTGGGCTCATACCGCTTTTTCCAGCGATAGAAAGGTTGGGGAGAGATGCCAAAGTAGCGGCAAGTGAGACGGGCATTGTGATTATGGGAGTTGTAGTAATCAAACCATTTGAGTCTTTGCCTGGCCTCCCCAGACAGCTTGGGCGCGCTCGCTAAGCGCTTGTATCCCGGCATTGTACAATAGACATTCATAATGCAGCCATTGTAACGTCCTTTCATTTCCTTTCAAAGTGTCACCCATCTATCTGAACTGGATCATGCTACTTTGAGCTTGGAGATTTCCACTGGGCGAGTTATCGACAGCTTTTCCAAAAAGTGTATTAGATAGGCTAATTTGATAGGCTAATAAAAATGTGGTAAATTGCATTTAGATTTTGGAAAAACCAAAGCCTTGCATAATGCTTCTGCTACAACTTAATCGTAACCCAGTCTAAAAATTTCTCGGTTCATATCGTAATTAGGAGGCTTGTATTGAAAGCAGAGAAACTAGGAAAATTCGAGTATATTTTCAACCCAAGAACGGTAGCTGTAATAGGAGCTTCCGACAGCGATGGCTTCTCGCAGGCTTTAATGGGCACAAAACTCAGAGACAGTCTGTTCTTGGTTAATCCAAAGTATAAAGAACTCCACGGTAAAAGATGCTACGCCAGCATCTTAGATATAGAAGAGGGGATTGACTATGTTGTCATAGCAGTGCCGGCATTACTCGTCCCGAGAGTATTGGTCGAATGTATAGAAAAAGGCGTAAAAGCGGTCCATATATTTACAGCCGGTTTCAGTGAAACTGGAGCAGAAGATAGGAAAGTTTTAGAGGACGAAGTGCAGAAGATAGCCAGAGGTAAAGTTAGCTTAATTGGTCCTAACTGCATGGGAATATGTTGCCCTAAGTCTGGCTTATCTTTTATTCCGGATGTTTTAACCGAGGAAGGTCCGGTTGGGGTGATTTCACAGAGCGGCACCTTCGCCGAGCAATTCTTGTCCATCGGGAGGCTGAGAAATGTAAAGTTCAGTAAGGTTATTAGCTACGGGAATGCCATAGACCTCGACTGTCCCGACTTCTTGGAATACCTGGCGCATGACTCCGAAACTGAGGTTATAGCTTTATATATGGAGGGGACAAAAAACGGTAAGCGTCTCAAAGCAGTGATGACCGAAGCTGCAAAACTAAAGCCGGTACTGGCACTCAAAGGAGGAGTAACCGAGCACGGCCGCCGGGCAGCATCTTCTCACACAGGCTCATTAGCTGGTTCGCCGGAAATCTGGAGTTCACTTTTCAGACAGGCCGGGGTAATCCAAGTGGAGGACTTCGACGAACTACTGGATACCACTTTGGCATTGTCTTGTGTGCCACTCCCTTCGGGGAAAGGGACCGCTATTATTACCAACTCCGGTGGTTTTAGCGTGCTTGAAACCGATTTATGTGTAAAAGCAGGACTGGAAGTCCCTCAATTCACGAAGGAAACGATAGCTGAGTTACGCAAAATGGTTCCACTAGCGGGAACAAGCATAAATAATCCCCTGGATGCTTGGCCAATATTTTATAACATGTCCGGAACAACAGGAACACTTGCAGATGCTATCAAGACCTTGTCTCATGATAAGAATATTCATTCAATAGTGTTGCACTTTGACGAAGTGCGTTACCTGCGGCATGTGTTGGGAGAAGCAACTGAAAACTTCCTGAAGGAACTTGTTAAGATTATGGTTCAGGGGTGTAGGTATGCTCGAGATGAAATGGGCAAGACCATAATGATTTGCGTTTCACTCGATGCCTATTCGGAAGATGAAGTGGATAGAAGGTATCACTTGCTGGCTAAAAAGGCTTTTGAGAGCGAGCAATTCCCTGTATATCCCGCGCTCGGTGCCTCAATCAAGGCTTTATCCAATTTGTACAGGTACAAGGCCCAGTATCGCAACTCCTAGACTCTGTCACCACCGCCAATCGCCCATTTTGTCGGATAGAGTATCCGAACCTCAAATTTCTTGAGTCGCCAGACAAATGTCAAACACGGACTAGCAAAACCCAGTTCCCCAAAGACGAGGGCTAATAAGCTACTTATTGTAAGACGTGATTTCAGACCAGTCCAATTTTCTGGGCCACTATCTCCCTGTGGAAGTCAGTGCCGCCAAAAGCAATATCTGCGGCCAAGCTTCTACGGTAATAAAAGGGTATGTCGTGGTCAGCACTGGTAGCGATTGCCCCGTGTAGTCTCACTGCCCACTTGGCAGTATCCTTATAGACTTCGTTGACATATGCCTTGGCCATGGAGGCTTCTTTGGCGCAGGGAAGTCCCTCCGACTCCATCCAGGCTGTCTCATAAATCAGATAACGGCTGGTTTCCATCGCTGTCCACATGTCAGCTATTATATGTTGAAGTGCCTGGAAAGCGCCTATGGGCCTTTCATATTGAACCCTTTCTTTGGAATACGCCACGGTCATTTCTACACAAGTATCTATAGCACCTAGGGATTCGGCACACTTTGCGATGGCACCTTTGCGCAACATCATTTCCACGATGGGCCATCCCTCGTCTATCTTGCCAAGTATATTTTTCCTGGGCACAGTGACGTTATTAAAACGCACTTCGCATAGCTTATCTGCGGCGGTGGTAGGTATTACCTCGCAACTTATTCCAGGAGTCGTGGAGTCGACAATAAAGAGGGTGATTCCCTTCTCGGGCGCAGTGCCATCTTTTGTCCTTGTGACACAGATGATGTGGTTGGCAACATGGGCCATTTCCACGAAGAGCTTTGTACCATTTATTACGAAGTCGTCTCCCTTTGGTGTTGCCTTAACGGTGATTCCAGAAGCATCGAAGACGCCTTCATCTTCGAGGAGAGCCGTGGTAAGAATTAGTTCACCTTGAGCTATCCTGGGAAGCAATTCCTTCTTTTGCTCTTCAGTTCCCACCTCAAGTATGGGGAAGGTGCTAGTTATAGTAGCTATGAATGGTCCAGGAAGCACATTTCTGCCTATCTCCTCCAGGAGGACAATAAGGTCCTGGAAGGTATAACCCATACCGCCGTATTCTTCAGGTATGATTAGGCCCATCCAGCCCAGTTCAGCCATCTTCTTCCAGAGTTCGGGGGAGTACCCTTCCTCACTTTGTTCGAGTTTTCTTACCAGAGTCTTGGGACATTCTGTGGTAAGAAAATCTCGTGCCATTTTCTTCAATATTTCTTGTGTTTCAGTAAATCTAAGATCCATGATTCCTCCTTATCGAAGCTTGGTTTATCTTATCCTGGGTAAGCCGAGGCCGTACCAGGCGATGATATTCCTTTGTATCTCATTTGTTCCCATGGATACGCTGGTTACGAAATGGTCGTGGAACATCCTCTCCCATAACCCATCTAAAGGAGCCCATCGAGAAGTCTTGACCTGGCCATAGGGGCCCAAAATGTCCGTAGCCAGAAAAGCAAAACGCTCGCCCAGTTCACTGAAGAAAATTTTACCTGCTGAGGCATCCATCAGGGACATTTCGTTTCTGTTCTGTAAATCAGCGACACGGTATGCCAGGGCGCGGGCTGCCTCTAATTCGCAGGCTACCTGGGCCAGTCGATTACGGATGAGCGGGTCCCTGGCCAGTGGCTGCCCATGTCGTTTGGTTTCATTGCAGAATTTCACCAGATCTTCTAGCCCCCGGATCATGGTCATGATTATGTCTATACCAGATCTCTCGAAACCAGCCAGAAGATTTACAACAGCCCAGCCTTCGTGTTCCTGGCCGACAATATTTTTGGCTGGCACATGAACATCGTCAAAATAAACCTCGCAATAAGGAGCATGGCCATCCAGGTATGGAATTGGCCTCACCGTGATCCCTGGCTTCTTCATATCGTGTAGAATGAAGGTCATGTTGTGATGTTTTCGAGCAGCCGGGTCTGTCTTGAATACGCCAAAGCCCCAATCACCTTTGTGAGCGCCTGTGTTCCAGGTTTTCTGACCATTTATAATGTACTCGTCGCCCTTTTTTATTGCTGTTGCGCTCAGAGAGGCTAGGTCTGAGCCGGCATTGGGCTCGCTCCACAGCTCACACCACATAACCTCTCCCCGGGCAATAGGTGGCAGGAATTCTCTCCTTATTTCTTCGCTGGCGGCCTGCAACAAGGTTGGGGCAAGCATTTGCACTCCGAAAATATCTACTCCGGGAATGTCATAGTATCCTCTGGCTTCAGCAAAGAGGACGCGGTCCATCATGTCGCCTTTGCCGCCATATTCGGGTGGCCAGCCAAGCGCAAGCCATCCCCTCTTAGCAAATTCTTTGGCGCAATATAGGTTGTATTCCCAACATTCGTCATATTCATAGATGGTCTCAAATCCCAGATAGCTTGGCGGTTTCTTTTTTTCCAGTTCTTTGCATACGTCATTAAACTCCTGTTTGCGAACTTTTTGTTCGTCTGTAAGCGCAAGATCCATATATACCTCCTTTGAGTTTGAAAATATTATGACAATGCCGCTCGGTTTTGCGCCTTATTTTAGACTGTGTAGAAAAAATTGTCAAAAAGTTTGTTGTGGCATGAACCCCGGAGCAGAAATTTAAAAGGAAGGGGGTTCTACCACTATGGCCAAGGGCCAAAGAAATGGCAGCACCCCCCTGCTGTGATTCAAAGATTACGTTTGATAAGGGCAGAAACTACTCTCAGGGATTAAAAATCCCTTTCGTAAGGATTACCAGCCTCCTCGAAAAATGTGCCCAAGGCTGTGCATATAATTTGGGACTAGCAAACCTTGGGAATTGGCTGTTATCAATCCTGATTACACTATTTCCAGTCTGACTCTGGTATCCTCTTTAGCTGCTTTTACTCGAAGTAGCGTTCGTAGTGCTTGAGCTACGCGACCTTGCCTGCCGATGACCCTTCCCTTGTCATCGGCAGCAACCTCTAATTTAAATAGCAAGCCTTCATCACTATTTTCCTCGGTGATCTTTACTGCGTCAGGTTCTGCCACAATGGATTTAATAATGTATTCCAGCAGGTCTTTCATTTCGCCTCCTTAATAGTTAATTTTGGCCTGAGGTCGGCTTAAATTTATCCATAATGCCTAGTTTACCGAGCAAGCTGCGTACCGTATCTGTAGGCTGAGCTCCAAATCCAAGCCACTTCAAAGCTTTTTCTTCATTAATGCTGACAGTTGCGGGATCAGTCAAAGGATTGTAATGACCGATAATATCAATGAATTTACCATCACGGGGAGAGCGACTATCGGCTACTACTACTCGGTAGGATGGTCTGTTTCTCCTCCCCATACGACGTAATCTAATTTTAACCATTTAATAAGGTGATTATCTCTTAAATGTCAATGTTTGTCAATGGCTTCTGGCTTAGAGGGCATACTTTAATAATCTGGCGGCA
>CAZZAC010000059.1:0-7724 GCA_964652095.1 uncultured Dehalococcoidales bacterium
TTTTCTCCCTCCTCGGCCCTAACGGGGCAGGGAAGACTACCACCATCAGGATGCTGTGTTGCCTCTTAAAGCCAACCAGGGGGACTGCTTCCATATTGGGCCATGACGTAGTTAGAGTACCATTTGCAGTTAAAAAGCTCATTGGGGTATCGCCACAAGATACCATTCTCTCTGAGCGCCTTAACTGCTGGGAGAACCTGGCTCTGATTGGCAAGGTCCATGGCCTGAGCTCTAACGAGGTAAAAGAACGTTCGAAGGAACTACTGGAGACGATGGGGCTTATGGAAAGGGCTAAAGACCAAGTGCGGAAATTCTCCGGAGGGATGAAACGCAGGCTTAGCATAGCCATGGCTCTTGTTCCTGACCCCCAGGTACTATTTCTGGATGAACCTACCTTAGGCCTTGACCCCCAGGCAAGAAGAACCATCTGGGAATATATAGCTGGGCTTAAGGGAAAGAAGACTATTCTTCTCACTACCCATTATATGGAGGAAGCGGATTTCCTCTCCGAGCGAATAGGGATTATCGACGAAGGAAAGGTTGTAGCTTTGGGTACGGCTCAAGAGCTAAAGACAAATCTCCTTGAGATGCGCAGCATGGTCGTCTCAACAGAAAACCTCACCGCTGAGGTCATAGCGGATTTACAAGGCAAATACTCCAGGTTGGAGAAGGTCAAGGAGAAGCTCAGGATTTTCCACAAGGACTTAGACTTCAAAGAGATCGTGGACTATCTCCATTCTCGAGGAGTTACCGTTTATTCTGCTGCCTTAGAGCAGCCAACCCTGGAGGACGTCTTTATCCAGATAACGGGAAAGAAGCTTAGAGACTAGAAGGGAGGTGAAGGAAATGAAGTTCTGGGAAATTGGCAAAAGGAATCTGAAGGAGATTTATAGAAACCCTGTGCTTCTAGGCTTTCTCCTGGGAATGCCCCTTGCCTTTATGCTGGTATTTTGCGCCGCCGCTGGCGGGGGACAGGCCAGCCCTATTGCGATGAGCATAGTGGACGAAGATCACTCTCAAACCTCCTCTGCTTTTATACAATATCTTGGAAGCATAGAGGCTATCGAGCTGAATGAGCCGATATACAGTGAAAAATCTCAGGCCCAAGAGGATCTGGAGGACGGCAGAATATCATTCTATTTATTCATTCCCTCAGGATTTGAGGAGGCAAAGCAGGCCCAACAAACTGTCAACCTGGATTTGGCTTATAAAGCAGCCAATCCGATGATAGGTCTACAATTAAAACCTATGATAGAGGCTGTTGGCTCTGAATTCCTGGGAATGGCTCCCCCTTTGAATGTTGAGCTAAAAGGAACGGAAGGCAAGATAAAGAACGAGGTGGTCAATTTCTACTTTCCCGGGATAGCTGTCTTCGGACTTATGATTTTGATTGCCACAGGGGCAGAGATAATTGCCGGTGATAGGGAGAGAGGCTTTCTGGCTCGAATGCTTACCACCCCAGCAAGACCCTCGGATTTCATTCTGGGTTATTCCTTGCCCTTTATCCCGGTGCTCATCGTCTCCACGCTGATTTATCTTGGCGTGGGGATGGCGCTGGGCTTGACCGTTGTCGGCAATCTGGGGCATGCCTTTCTTATTTTCTTTCTTATCGGGCTTTGCTCTATCGGGATAGCGATGATAGTGGGTAGCTTAATCAAAAGCGAGTCTCAAGCAGGTGTTTGTTGGATCTTCATCGTTCCTCTGGCCATGATCTCCGGTGCCTGGTTCTCAACGGAGGGTATGCCCTCGGCTGTTAAAAGCGTTGCCGGGGCGTTTCCCTTTATCCATGCCATAGATGCCTCTCGAGCTGTTATCAACGGCTCCTCTCTCTCAGCTATCATGCCCGATCTTTACTGGCTTGTTGGCTGGGCAGTCGTCTTATTTGCTGCTGGGATTGCATTATTCAGAAGGACGATGGTGAGTTAGAACTTACTTTCGTGCAGGGGAAGCTTGCGATACTTCTTCGCAGTTTCAAGAGGCTCTCTGGGTCGATCCACTATGGCAGAGCTTGTATCCTATTATCTCCCTAACTGTGCCAGGTCAAACTTCAGGCCGTCTCTGGCGGCAATGACCGAGACTCCGGTCTCTTCGGTCAATTTCGCAGCCAACTCCCAGGGTTTAGCCCGCCACATGGTCATGCCAAAATGAGTGAGTATAGCTATCCTGGGCCTTAGCTCCTCGATTATGCTCCTGGCCTCAGGAAGAGCTAGATGGTCGATGGGAGCCCCGGGGTTCAATCGGACCACATTGATAACCAGCAAATCACCTTCATAGTGACTGGCTAAATCATCAAAATATCTGGTATCGATAATCCAGGAGAAGGTATGCCGTGGCGTTTGGAAGATAAAGCCATATGTTTCTACTGGGTGCTTGTGCCTGATGGGGGTCCTAAAAGAAACATCGTTAATTGCATAGGACCCTCCTTCAGTTAAGACCTGAATACTCCGGGGATAAGACTGCAAATAAGAAAGGATAACAGGGTCTTGATTCAGGGCATCGGAGGGAGCAAAGACCATGCCGCGCTTCTTTGTACCGCCGTCGGTCATAGCTTCAATCATGATATTAATATCCCCGCTGTGGTCTAAGTGTCTATGAGATAAAATAATAGCATCCAGTTTCGTGGGGTCGAGTTTTCTCCTGGCAGCCTGAACCAGGGAGCCAGGACCGGGGTCAAGGAGTATTTGAGTGTTACCAAGGTTAAGCCAGGCGCCTCCTGAAGCTAAAAACTGGTGAGCCACTACAAACCTGGCACCAGCGGTGCCCAGAAAGATGATTGTGTCGCTTAAGTCAGCCACTGCTGAATTATAGCAAGGAAAGCTGCTAAAATGATAAAGTAGAGTTATAGAGAGACCTATGAGCTACGGGACAAACGGCAATCGCTTCGCTATTCAAACATTTAGCCTTTCCAGGAAATTCGGAGATTTGGTAGCAGTAGATGGCATAGATTTATCTATTAAGGAAGGTGAGCTATTCTCACTGCTAGGACCGAATGGCGCTGGCAAAACAACTGCTATCAAGATGCTATGCTGTCTGCTCAGACCGAGCAGTGGCACAGCCACGGTCATGGGTCGTGATATACGTGAGGACCCCATGGCAGTGAAACAAATAATAGATGTCTCGCCACAAGAGACAGCAATAGCGGAGCATCTTAACGCCTGGGAGAACCTGAGCTTGATTGGGGGGATACGTGGATTGGCGAAAGAAGAGGTGAAAAAGAGGTCGGAGGAACTGCTGGAGATGGTAGGCCTGGCTAAGAGGGCAAAAGAGCAAGTAAGGAAATTCTCAGGGGGGATGAAAAGGAGGCTCAGCATCGCTATGGCTCTTGTTTCTGACCCCCAGGTGCTATTTCTGGATGAACCCACCCTTGGCCTGGACCCTCAATCGAGAAGAGGTATATGGGAACATATAGCAGGGCTTAAGGGGAAAAAGACAATAGTGCTTACGACCCATTACCTGGAAGAGGCTGATGCCCTGGCGGATAGAATAGCGATAATAGACGAGGGCAAGATAGCGGCCCTGGGAACTCCACAGGAGTTAAAAGACAGCATCTCCGATATGCAAGTTATGGTAGTCAAGGCAAAGAACCTGCCCCCGGATGTCATTGAGGGTCTAAAGGAGATATACCCAGAGGTAAAAACAACAGAGGACGGAATTGAGATTAGAGCTAAAGAATTGAGTTTCTACGAGATAGTAGATTATTTGCGCCCCAGGGGAGTTGCTATCCAGTCCACGTCTCTAAAACAACCCACTTTGGATGATGTATTTCTGCATCTTACCGGAAAAGAGCTAAGAGAATGAGATTCGCGGAATTGGCCATAAGAAATTTCAAGGAGATGCTGCGGGACCCTATATCCACGGGCCTCGAACTAGGGATTCCCGCGGGTTTTCTGGTTATATTCTGGGCTCTGGGTCGGAGTATGGGAGACGAAAGCTTTCTCACTACTACAATGTTAGTACCTGGAATAGCGGTCTTTGGTTTTGCTTTTTTATTAATGTTTTCAGCCATGATGCTCGCCCGAGATAGGGAAGGCGCACTTTTATCAAGGCTCCTCACCGCTCCACTCAAGCCACGTGATTTCATCTTGTCTTACTCCTTGCCCTACATCCCCATGGTGATCCTTCAAATAGTGGTGTGCTTTGGCATAGGGGCTTTGCTGGGACTTGAGATGCTTGGAAATGCAGGCCTCGTTTTTCTCGTCCTTCTCGTCATGGGGATATGCTGTGTGGAACTGGGAATGATTCTGGGACTGCTTTTTAACGTGAATCAAGTGTCGGGCGTTGGCTCAGTGATAATAACCCTCGTAGCTTTACTCGGAGGAATCTGGATAGACATAGAAGCGATAGGAGGCGTGTTTTATAGCATAGGGAATGCTCTTCCCTTTGCCCATGCTATTGGTGCAGCAAGAGATGTTATGATAGGGGCTGGCTTCAGTAGCATTGCCACAGATTTCTACTGGGTTCTTGGCTATACCTTAGTGTTCTTTGCTTTAGGTACTTTCCTGTTCAGGTGGAGGATGGTGGAATAAAAAAGAGGAGGAAAAAATGAAAGGAGGTTGACAGATTATGTCTGAGAAGAAGGAACTTGTAGAAAAGGCAAGACGATTAGGCAGAGAATATATACTAAAATACGGAGGATGCGCCCCAGGCACGCTCATGGCAGTAGCTCACACTCTTAACTTGGAAGTCAGTGATGAAGTGTTCAAGGCCATGATGGGTTTTTCAAGCTTTGCGGGAGTATGCGGAAATGTATGTGGGGGGATAGCTGCGATGGGCTTAAGGTATGGGGTGGGCCTAGAGGATTTTGTGAAGAACCCAGAAATCGGTTTCTTATCTTTTGGGAAGCTAATGACAACCGCGAAGGTGCTGAGAGAAAAGTTCGTTGAAGAGTACGGCGGCTACTTATGCGACGACGTTCAAACGAAATTGTTCGGCAGGTGTAACATTTTTCCCACCTCTCCTGAGGAACTTGAGGCCTTCAGTAAGATGGATCCTGAGGAGCTTAAGACCTTCTATGAAAAATGTGGTTCTGCCACGGAAAACGCTGCCGGATGGACGGTGGCTGCAATACTTGAAATGAACGAAAAATGACAAGTTTTCAGTGCTAACACCGACTAGATGTAGACAAAATTATGGCGGAACTGGAAGCAGAAATTGCCCGGTTAATAAGGGAATACCAGGCTAAAACCGGAAAGCCCTTGACCATCGGCTTTGTCGAGTCGGCTACCGGCGGCAGGATAGTTGATAGGATAACTAACGTCCCCGGTAGTTCAGATTACTTCAAGGGCTCTGTAGTAGCTTACAGCAACGAAATAAAAATCGCCTTGCTTGGGGTAAAAAAGGCAACCATTGAAAATTACGGTGCCGTGAGCGAGCAAACAGCTTTGGAGATGGCTCGAGGCGGCAGGAGGCTCTTGGATGTAGACATATGTGTCTCCGATACCGGGATTGCCGGCCCCTCGGGTGCTACCCCCGAAAAACCACTGGGCTTGTTTTACCTCGGCCTGGCAGCCAAAGATGAGTGCTTCAGTCAGAAGCATGTCTTTCAGGGAAATCGAGAGGAAAACAAGCGAGATGCTGCTGAAGCCGCGCTGAACATGCTGAAGCAATACTTGCTGCAGTGCTTCAGCATGTCAGGAATCAGTTCTTAGAAATGCATTAATGCCAAGCTGGAAACATAGCCAAATGCTGAAGACAAGGGTGTAGATATTAAGAGTAAAAGGAGGTTAAGGACAATGACAACCGAGAAGTTCACTGTAGAGGGAAGTCAAGTGGTTGAGAAGATCAAGGAGCTGATACATCAAGGAAACATCAGAAGAGTTCGTTTGATACATAAGGGGCGTCCCCTGATAGACATCCCACTGACAGTAGGCGTTGGTGTGGCTGCGGTAACGGTCCTGGCAGCTCCAGTACTGGCTGCGCTCGGAGCAATTGCCGCACTAGTCACAGAATGCACTATCGAGGTGGAAAGGGTAGAAGATACCCCGGAAGAGAAGGACGAAAAACAATAGAAAGCCAGCTACTCCCTGTGTAATGGTTCGGGTACTGAAAGCGCTGCCGACCCGAACGACCCGCGTTCCATACAGGGTTATAGGGACAAGAAGGAGGTGTCAAAAATGAAAATCGAGGAAATAAGGGTTAGAGACAGAATGCGAATGCGGGGACTGAAGAACAAAGGCCTTATAGAAATTTCCCAGGACACCAAGACAGGTGATTTCGTTCTGATCATAAGCAAGGGGACTCATAAGAAGTGGTTCCTCTTCAACTTTCCGGAGGGAATGTGGAGAGCCAGCTGCCCGAAGGAGCAAGTCTTAGACGTGGTGAAGGATTTCTTGACTGAGAAAATTCTGAAGGATTAAAGTCCACCCCTCAAAACAGGGCGAAGGGGTAACCTTTTTTTCAAGGTAAGAAGCGAGGGAAGCTTACGCGGCTGAGCGTAGAATAGAATAGCCTCTTTGAGGTATACTTTACATAGCATGACAGCCTTCGATACAGGTGAAATAAAGTCTAAGGCAAAAAGCAATTTTACCGATGCCTGGATAGCTACGGCGAAGCTTATCCCCACCGGCACTGAAATCTCTCTGACGAGGAAAGGCAAACCCCATCTTGTACGGGAATTAATTCAAAAATCTCGCCAGATTCTACTAAACCTGGGTTTTGACGAGGTCGAGAATCTCACAATGCTGCCCGACAGCGATGTGGTCAAGCAGTATGGGCCGGAAGCCCGAGTTATCCTCGACAGGGCTTTTTACTTAGCTGAATTGCCCCGCCCTGACATAGGGCTGAGCGCGAGAAGAATAGCTCAACTAAAGAAGATAGCAGAGGAAATTGACATTGAAAGATTGCAGACCATTTTGAGAAATTATAAAAAGGGGGAAATCGAGGCGGATAATCTTATCGAAGAGCTCATTGCTGGACTGGGCATCACTGATTACCAGGCTACGGAGCTCCTGGACAAGGTTTTCCCCGAGATGAAAGAACTACAGCCAGTGCCCTCCAGCAAGACTCTGAGGAGTCACATGACGGCTACCTGGTTTCATACCTTAGCAGCATTACAGGACAAAGCCAGCTTTCCAGTCGCTTTATTCTCCGTGGGTCCCAGATATCGCAACGAACAGAGAGAAGATGCCCGGCATTTGCGAGTTCACCACTCAGCATCCATCGTGGTTATGGACCCCGAAATGTCCTTAGATGCGGGAAGAGCGGTTACCAGGGATATCATGCAGCAATATGGCTTTTCCGACATCAAATTTGAGACCAAGATAGCAACATCCAAGTACTATGCCCCCGGGCAAGAGCAGGAGGTCTTCGTCAAACATAAAGGGAGCTGGCTCGAGATAGCGGACATTGGAATGTATTCGCCGGTGGCCCTGGCCAATTTCGATATTAAATACCCCGTGTTCAACACAGGATTTGGCATTGAGCGACTGGGGATGCTTATTTATGAAATAGACGATGTCAGGAAGCTAGCATATCCCCAATTCTCTGTAACGGAGTATTCTGACGAGGAGATAGCTAAATCTATTACCTATATAGCCAACCCTCAGACAGCCAGGGGGCAGAAAATAGCCAGGGCAATTGAGGAGACTGCCCGAAGGCACAAAGATGAGATTGCCCCATGTGAGCTTTTGGCCTGGAAAGACAAGTCTATTGAGGTGAAAGTTGTCGAAAAAGAGGCCGGCAAGAGATTAATCGGTCCCGCCGGTTTCAACGAGATCTGCGTTGCC
>CAZZAC010000060.1:0-7682 GCA_964652095.1 uncultured Dehalococcoidales bacterium
GTAGAAAAATATAGAGAAACTGCACCAAAATCAATAAACGTAGAATCTTGATGCCTCCGGCAGTAGACCCGGCGGCGCCGCCCAGAAGCATGGAAAAAATAAGCGTGAGTTTTGCACCAGCGTTGAGTTGAGAAATATCCAATGTAGAGAAGCCCGCTGTTGATTGAGCAGAAAAAGCGTTTAATACTCCGTGGTGCAGTGCTTGAATCCAGCCAAAACCATCCCGGGTGAGAAATAATGCCATAAGTAACGCTGCCACCAAACCGGCTATAAGAAGCCCCTGCAGCTGGCGATCTCGCATTAACACTCTTCCGCCCTCTTTAAACGAGCGAAAGTATAAAACCAGAGGAATAGCGCCTGCCACTGATAGCAATATCACCATCGCTTGCAGCCACGAACTATTAAGTCCTGCCAGGCTGGCATCGTGAGGTGAAAACCCTCCGGTGGATACTGCGGAAAGAGAGTATATTACGCCGTTGAACCATCCGGCGCCCAGTAATCCTAATACGATAATGCCGAAACCGGTCATAATTGAGTAGACAATAATCACACGGCGAGCATGTGCCCTGGTGCTACCGACCAGGTCATCCTCATAGTCTTCCAAATCGCCAATGCGCTTGGCTGCCAGACCCGGCCGAATCATGGTTGCCACGAAAAGAATGACGATACCCAGTCCCCCGACCCACTGCATCCAGGCACGGGAAAATAGAAAAATAGCCGGTTTATCTGCCACTGAAGCCGTAACGCTCAAGCCTGTTGTCGTTACGCCGGAGATGGTCTCGAACAGCGCATCTGTAAAGCTTAAGCCGGAAGCCATGGTAGGCCACGTCATCACCATCGGTGCAAATAGGAATATCAAGGCGGTAATAACCATCGCTTCGTTTGTCTGGATACGTTTGGGAGTCGGCAGCCTTTGCAGGAAAAAACCCATAGTAAAGACACCCACCACAACAATGGCATATCGGAGTGTAACACGGTAATCGCCGAGTAGAATGGATACAACTAACGGCACCAGCGTAAGCAGTGCCAGAACGATGCAGAGCTGGCCGAAATATTTCAGTACCGGCAGAGGTCGAACGGAATACCTCAGTGCACGCACTATTAACCCCGGTTCATTTCAATTCTATCGTTGATATTGACTCCATAGCCGGTTCTTGATAAGCATATGAGCTTAGAGATGCAAGTCGGATACGCAGTATATATATATCAATTACAACCTATTATAGCTCTTTTAAACAAGATATTGTGAGGACCAATCGTGCGATAGGGGTAGCGCATTTTGAAGAAGGCCGATGTGAGTTTTATATCTGGGCACCACGAGCGAAGAAAGTGGAGTTGAGGGGATTCGAACCCCTGACCTCCTCCGTGCAAGGGAGGTCATGTCACTGAGGCAGAGCGGGCTCTGGTACATTACCTTTATTCCTTTACTATGAGCCAACCCTTGGCTCGTTCTAATGCTCTTGCCCAACCACGGCGCAACGCCTGGCGTTCTGTGGCTTCCATATCTGGCGTGAACCGCTGGCCTACTTCCCGTAGCGCTTCTATCTCCTGACCAGATTTCCAAAACCCTATCCCCAAGCCAGCGAGATAGGCTGCTCCTAGAGCCGTCGTCTCTAACATTTTTGGTCGAGATACTTCTACCCCGGCGATGTCAGCCTGAAACTGTGCCAAGAAGTTGTTAGTCGCAGCCCCACCATCCACCCTTATCTCCGCCAACCGAAGACGCGAGTTAGCCAGCATCGCTTCCAAAACGTCCGTCACCTGATAAGCGATTGATTCCACAGTAGCCCTTACAACCTGGGCTTTGCCACTGCCACGAGTCAGCCCGACGAGCGTACCGCGCGCATACATGTCCCAGTGAGGCGCCCCCAGGCCAACAAAGGCGGGTACCAAGTACACACCACCGGTATCCTTTATTTCCAGTGCCAGTTGCTCTGAATCCCCTGCCTCCCTGATTAATCCTAAATCCTGTAGCCATTGGATAGCTGCCCCCGCAATAAATACACTGCCCTCCAAAGCGTACTCTGCTTTCTTGTCGAGGCTACAAGCCAGGGTAGTCAGCAGACCCTGTCTGGCTGCGACAGGTTTCTTACCTACGTTCATAAGCACAAAAGCCCCTGTGCCATATGTCACCTTAGTCATACCGGGCTGATAGCATGCCTGTCCAAACAAGGCCGCCTGCTGGTCACCGGCTACTCCAGCGATGGGAATCCCATCCTCGGTATAACCAAAAATGTTAATCGAGGGGTAAACATCTGGTAGCATAGAACGCGGAATGTTAAAAAGTCGCAGTAGTTCGTCATCCCAATCCAAGGTATTGATGTTGAACAGCATGGTGCGAGATGCGTTTGAGAAATCGGTGGCATGTACTCTGCCATTGGTGAGTTTCCAGAGCAACCAGGCGTCCACGTTACAAAATAGAATCTCACCCTGTTCTGCCCGCTCCCGTATCCCGGGCAAATTCCCCAAAAGCCACTGTATCTTTGTTGCCGAAAAGTACGCATCGATTACCAAGCCAGTCTTGGCTTGGATGATTTCGGCCATCCCCTGTGCTTTGAGTTGATCACACCTGTCTGCCGTCCTACGGCACTGCCACACGATAGCCCGCCCTATAGGTTCTCCAGTTACCTTGTCTATAAGTATGGTCGTCTCCCGCTGGTTGGTGATGCCTATGGTGGCGATATCAGCATCCCCAATTCCGGCAGCATGCTTGGCTTGGCTGACCGCATGTAAAGTCTGCTCCCAAATCTCCGAGGGGTCATGCTCCACCCAGCCTGGCTTGGGATAGTACTGGGGAATCCTGGCGTAACCACGCCCACGTATGATCCCATCACGGTCAACAATAAGTGCCGTTGTCCCGGTGGTACCCTGGTCAATAGCAAGAATGTAAGTTCTCACTCTACATCCTTTCCTACGCTGTGAAGTCCCTTTTGATTTTGCCACGACGTATGTAGAACCCGCCACCTGGGAGCGGGTTAAAATCGGACAGTAATAGGTAACTAAAAGATACCCTCATTGGGCCTGTCTCGTCAAGGCTTACGAAGTAGTTCCCTTCTGCTGCCACCAGACGGGAAGATGAAAAGTGCAATCTAGCTAGTGGCTATATGTTATGCCGATGTGCCACCAACAAGTCTTGACAATGTGATATAATATAAGCAAGCTATGTATTCCAGCGTTGACAGGTTATGAGCGAGGATAACATAGTGCAGGCACCGGCAGCCCGCTCCAAAGGGCTACCCTTCGTATCAGTGGTCATACCAGCTTACAATGAAGAAAACTATCTGCTTTCGTGTTTGGAGTCCATAGGAAAGCAGGACTACGCCGGCGAGTATGAGGTTATTGTAGTTGATAATGCCAGCACGGACAATACTGCCAAGATAGCTCTCGATTGGGGAGCCAAGGTTGTCTATGAAAGTAAGCGAAGTCCGGCCTGCGCTCGGCAAAAGGGCGCCGAAGTAGCAACAGGAGAGATTATCGCCTTCATCGATGCCGATACTCAGGCACCAGCTTGCTGGCTTTCAACCATCGTGTCGCGCTTTATCCGGGAGCCAGCGACGGTGGTGATAAGCGGACCCTATGCCTATTGCGATGCTGGCAGGATCGCCAAGATTGCATCCTACGCTGGTAGTTTCATCAACATTATTGTAGACCAGCTTTTCCGTAAAGCTTTTAATAAGGGTGGTGCTATATGGGGATGTAACTTCGCCGTACGACGCTCAGCACTATTGGAAGTAGGTGGATTTGATACCAGCATCAAGTTTTATGGCGAAGAGTACGAACTTTCCTTGAGACTGAAAAGAGCTGGTAAGGGAGGCATTATCCCCCGGCTCTTTGTCCTTACCTCGGCTCGTCGCTTGAAGAGGATGGGTGTGGTGAATCAATACTGGAACTGGATTGTGGATTACTTCTCGGTCCTTTTCTGGTATACACCAATTTCCGAAAAGCTGGAAGACTGGCCGACCAAGGCATGGCAAACAGTGGTTGCCAGTTTTTCCTGGCAGAGAGTTAAAGCATCCTTGATGTATGTTGCCCTTTTCTTTGTATTACTTTGGTTGCATATCGGCCCCGTGATTGAGGCGGTGGGAAGGGCCATTTATGTCTTTGATATCGGTGTTCTGAGTACACTGGTTGCCTACCACGGGATTAACCCTCGCTCCATGTTCTATGGCAAGGTGTGTTCTAATGGCAACCGCAACCATCTTCGGATTGCACTGACATTTGATGACGGCCCGAACGAACCGTATACCTCCCAGGTTCTCAGCATATTGGAGCAATATAAAATAAAAGCGACCTTCTTTATCATTGGGCAAAACGCCCGGCGCTATCCTGAGATCTGCCGACGGATAGTGACAGCAGGAAATGTGATTGGGAATCACTCCTACCATCACCGCAAGTCACTATGCCTGAGACGGGGCAAGGCGGTTGCTCGCGACATTGAGCTGGCTCGTCAGGCAATCTATGAGTGTACCGGATTTGAGCCCAAGCTTTTTCGCCCTCCCCACGGCTTCCGTACCCCCTGGCTGATGCGAACTGTTCGCCACCTCGGGTACACGGTAGTTACCTGGGACAACATGACTGGCGACTGGAAGGCAGATAAGTCTGGCGAGGAGATTGTACGGACTATCGTTCAGCGGGCAAAGCCAGGGAGCGTAATTGTCCTGCATGATGGTCGCGATAGCAGACCAAGCTATGACCGCAGCCAGATGCTCCAGGCTCTGCCGCAGATAATTGGCACCCTGAAGCAAAGGGGTTTTGATTTTGTCACCATACCTGAGCTTCTTGAGTCAGAAGGTGAGCTTTCAGCCTAGCAAGCTCAGTTTCGGCATAAGAGCGAATTCACGGATTTTTTGGGCCGTACCTGGTCAAAAGTGCTGCCCTGGAAAGCCAGACCTCTTTAAGCTCCAAAGGCTTTTCTCTGAGTCCAGACACTTCGTCTCCCCGCAAATGATAGACTTGCATTAACCCGGCCATATAGAAGCAGGCCCCCTTCTTCCACAAGCTATCGGGCAGTTCATCAACCTGGAATCCCAGTCGTCTGGCGGCTACATGCAGGAGGGTGATACCGTGGAGCGCTGTAATATTGCCAAACATCCCGCTGGCTATTTGCTGAGCTAGAAAGTGGAGGTCCTGTGCTAAACAACCCAGGAATTCCCGTGGCGATTGTGAGGCGCTTAAATTCAGATTACGTCTTCTTCTAAACCAGGCATTGTTCAAATGAAGCTCTATGATTATGTCTCCGGTTTTTACTTTGGAGCCGTCATTTAGTACTTTGGTGGGGCCTTTGTAGTGGCGAAGGTTGAAGCGAATGATGCCGCTACCATCGGCTTTCAGGGGCCTGATGTGATGGATTACTCTCAAAAGTCTGTCCGCAACAGGCCACAATATTAGGACAAACCGAGGTGGCACACTTTTTGGCATTAGTTGTCTCCGCAAGTGATATACCAGTATAAGCCCATGTAACAATATTTTACTATACAGAGCTCAGCACGTCCTGAGCGTGAAGCTACAGCCCATCGAGGCAATTTAATTAAATTAAAACTGGGCATTGTCCCTACCTACATTTTGTGTAACAATAGCTCTGGAAGGCTGTCGCTCGAGACAAGCGATGACCTTTCTATTTGATATAGCTATACTTAAGGTCAAATGGAAAATCTACCAGGGAGATAATAATGGCAAAGAAGCTATATCACCAGAAAATATCAGGCAGAAGAGAGCAGCTTGGCCCCTACCCTATGGAAAGACTGAAAAGAGTTAAGCAGCCCGCAACCCGAACCACCCATAATATTTCCAGATTGGACGAACGTGAGCGCGGCTTCGCCCGCGCTATGCGGGTCGCTAGTTAATATGGTAAGGCCTGTGGTTTGGGCAAGCAGGGCCAAGGACAAAAGGCACACAAACGGTAGCTTCGCCTAGAGGAACTCAATGGGGTCTTGAAAATACCCAAACAATCGAACTAAGTCAGCCACACCGACAAAACCTTAAACAAAGAAAGGAGAGCAGACATGAAGCACCATACCAAATACCATGATCTTGACGAGATTAAGTCGTCACCGGCAGCGGAGCGGAGACTGCCCTGGTGGATAAGGGAGGTTGATAAACCCACCGTGGATATTGACTGGAGCCAGATGAAGCGCTTCGACTGCAGCAATATCATGTTCCTCAACGGCTTCGCCCAGGCGCTGGGCCCCGAGAACGCCATGAAGCTGGGGGGACGTGCCATAGAGACGAGCACAAAAAATATACTTGAAAATGAGCCGGGGTTCAGCCTGAGGGAGAAGGCGCTGGTCGCTGCTGGCTGGCTGACCTCACTGCTGACCGCAGAGCACGCCTTCCTCGGCCCGGGACTCAATGTTCCCTTCGCCATGGCGGGCATACCCGATGACCTTGAATACCCCCGCTACGAGGGCACACCTGAGGAGAATACGCGGATGGTTCGGGCCGCCGCCAAGCTTTTTGGGGCCGCCTCCGTAGGCGTGGTCGAACTTGACGAAAACACCCGCAAACTAATCTATTCATTTGATGGCTGGGATAACCGGAAGTGGGAATTTGAGGATGTGGACAAGGCTTACGAGACGAAAAAGAAGAAGGTGATACCCTATAAGGCGCAATGGGTCATTGTCTATACCATACGGATGTCTCCGCCCTCCCTGGCCACAGCCCCGACAGCACTCTCAACCGCCGCCTCGTCGATAGCCTATTCCGAGGGCACTTCGGTGCAGCTCCGCCTCCAGCAGTTCATCAACAGGCTGGGCTACCAGTGTTTGGCTGACGGCACCATGGGCACCTCGGGGAACAGCCCCGGTTTTGGCGTGCTGGCCGGTCTGGGCGAGCTCAGCCGTTTGAACCGGATGATTTCACCCAGATGGGGACCCCTGGTGCGGGTATTCAAGGTAATCACCGATTTGCCCCTTGCCCCCACCAAGCCGATAGATGCCGGCATATTCCGCTTCTGCCGCGAGTGCAAGAAGTGTGCCGAGTTCTGCCCCTCTAACGCCCTCAGCATGGAAACAGAGCCCTCATGGGAGGTACAGGGGCCCTGGAATAACCCCGGTGTCAAGACATACTACGAAAAAGCGCCCAACTGCTTCTCACAGTGGCTGAAAATAGGCGGACATGACTGTGGCATCTGCCTGGCCAGTTGCCCCTTGTCCAAGCAGGATACATCATTTATACACATACACGATTTTGTCAGGCAAGTTATATCCACCACGCCGGCGTTCAACAAGGTGATCACAAAGATGTATACCGACCCCGGTTACGGTAAAGACGCCGAAGCATGGTGGAAACTAGATCTGCCCCCGCACGGCTATAAAAGCACGCAAGGGATGTAGTATAGATCTCAGTTAATTGAACCGAGCTATTTTTGGGTACAATGGCTATACTTAACATTAAGCTCAAATGAAAAATCTGATAAGGAGGTGAAAATGCCTATTGTTCATGTAAATTGCTGGGAGGGTATTGGAGAGGAAAAAGTTAAAACGATGATAGGGGGTATAACAAAGGCTATTGCGGATGTGGGTATCCCGGCACATGCTGTCGAAGTAATCGTTCATGAAATTCCTAAGACACACTGGGGCATTGGTGGTGAGCCAGCTTCAGAAAAACTCAAAGACGTATTGCCACCCAGGTAGCGGCTAACTCTTGTGCCTTCTCGTTGACCAGACGTTGTTCCATTGTCCCTA
>CAZZAC010000061.1:0-7476 GCA_964652095.1 uncultured Dehalococcoidales bacterium
TCGGTGGTGGTTGTGAACTGGCAATGTCCTGCCACTTCAGGATAATGCTCAACTCCGAGAAAGTGGTGATGGGGCAGCCCGAGATTGACCGGGGTATTATACCTGGCTGGGGTGGCACCCAGCGGTTGCCCAGGCTGGTGGGTAAGACCAAAGCGCTGGAAATGCTTCTACTCGGCACCAGAATCAACGCCCCCGAGGCTTTGAACATCGGGCTTATAACCAGGGTGTCTCAGCCAGGGCAGTTGATGAATGATGCTAAGGAACTCGCCAGGGCGCTGGCGAAAAAAGCCCCGGTTGCTATGCAGATAATCCTCGGCGCAGTGACCCGGGGACTTGAGACCACCACTGACCAGGGCGTGAAAATAGAACTGGAAGGCTCACAGCGAGTAAGCAAAACGAAGGACGCCATGGAAGGCGCGATGGCGTTTATCGAGAAACGAGAGCCGGTCTTCACGGGAGAATAGCTTTCTGGGGCGAAAGTAAAAAATAAAAGGAGGTTTTCTGGTATGAAAGTTGAAGACGTCAAGAAGATTGCGGTTATGGGGGCTGGTGACATGGGACATGGCATTGCCGAGGTGGCGCTGCTTGCGGGCTACAAAGTAGCACTGCGGGACATCGAGCAGAGGTTTGTTGACAGGGGGCTTTCCAGAATCAAGGAGAGCCTGGATAAGCTCACAGAAAAGCAGAAAATCACTGAAGAGAACAAAAAGGCGATGGTGGCTAACATCACGACCTTTGTTGATATCGCCGAGGCTGTTAAGGACGCTGATTTTGTTATTGAGGCAGTTCCCGAGATTATGGACCTCAAGAAGCAGGTTTCCCAGGCGCTGGATGCAGCCGCTCCAAAACATGCCATACTGGCTTCGAATACCTCCAATATGAGCATCACGGAGATTGCCTCGGCTACGAAGAGGCCAGAGCAGGTCGTCGGCATGCATTTCTTTAACCCGGCTGTCCTGATGAAGCTCGTCGAGGTCACAAAGGGAGGAAAGACAACCGAGGAGACAATGCAGGTGGCATATAATCTGGCGCTGAAGATGAACAAGGTGCCGGTCAGGGTTGAGAAAGACTCTATCGGATTTGTTTATAATCGGATCAACGCGCCGACCGGAATCCTACTTAGCCTCATGGTAGAAAAAAGCGTGGCTGCCCCGATGGAAATCGATGCCAAGATGAGAAAGATAGGTATGCCTATGGGGCCATATGAGCTGATGGACTATGTGGGGCTGGATGTCGCCTATCACAGCGCTCTTTATTTTGCTGACAAACTCTCTCGAGACTACGCGCCGCCCAGCTGGCTCAAAGCTAAGATTGACGCTGGTACGCTGGGGAAGAAGACAGGAAAGGGCATTTTTGACTGGTCTAAAGGCAGGCCGGAGATAGACTTATCCAAGGCGAAAGAGGACTTCGACCCTGCTGTCTTGATTGCCCTTCAGGTTAACGAGGCGACAAAGTTGCTCGAGGCAGGAGTAGTCAAGAGTCCGGACGAAATTGACAAGGCGATGGTTAATGGAGGCGGTTCGGTGATTGGTCCCTTTCAGCTTGCCAAGGGGATAGGGTATGATAAATTAGCCAAAATATGTGAAGACCTTGCCCAAAAGTTTGGTGTCAAAGTGTTCGAGCCCACTGAAACGTTGAAGAAGGGGAATATCTGATAAGAAATACAAGGTAGGCTTAGGTGACTTAGATCAAACCGGGGTTGCATCACGCGGATTGCTTCTCTTGTGACGCGGCCCCGGTTTCATTATGGTGTCAACAGTCTTCATACTTTGACTTTGTCTCCTTCTGGAGTTGAGCTTGTTTGATAGTCTTCTCTGTCATTCTGAGGCCGTCTTGGAAGAATCCTGAAAATGATTGACAGTGTAGAGATGATATACTAGGAGTGATTTGGGGTGGTGCTAGAGATGAAAAACGGAAGAAAATTTCTACTGTTCTTAATACTGGTTCTTGTTGGTGCGCTACTCTTTAGCTCTATCCCTGCTTCCGCCGGTGAAAATGCTGGTGCTGGAAAATCACTGGCAGAAGCCAGAAAGGCCCTGGAACAAGAGCTTTTGCCTGCGGCTGGAGCCGCCGGCTTTGTCGGCATCGCCGATTCGGAAGCTGAAAGCAAAGTCATCGTCTTTGTCGAGGATGAACAGGCGAAGCAAAGAGTGCCTCGCTCTTTCCAAGGCTATACCGTGCGGACGGAGGTTACCGGGAAAATACAAACACTCTCCACTCAGATAGCGGAGCCACTGACCGCTGTTAGCGCGGAGAGACGGGGCGAGGTCAGTCCCCTGGTCGGCGGGATAAGCCTGTCAGCCTACGTCAGAAAAGGTATCCGAATATACCCGTACGCCGGCACCTTGGGCATGGTCACCTACGACAACAAGATTCTGTCTAATGCCCACGTTATCGCCACAACCCCGGAGATGGGTGAGTTTCTCGACACAGGAACACTCATTGTCCAGCCCGGAAGTTACGACGGAGGAACGCTAGACGATCGGGTGGGAGCACTTGAGGCATACATACCTATTGACTTTGCGCCCGATGCCGAGAACTACGCCGATGCAGCTATCGCTAGTGTTGATGCCGATGTCGAAGCATCTGCTGGCGAGCAGTTTTATGAAAGAGGTAACTACTGGATTGAAGGGTGGACCGAGGTCTCCAAAGGAGATATCGTACGAAAATCCGGGTGCACGACCGGAGTCACCGCCGGCGAGGTCATTCACACCAATGTCTCTGTTGTGATCTGGTACGGGGACCAATCGGCTTACTTCGTGGACCAGATTGTGGTAACTCAAGACAATTGGTCCTTCGCAGCGCCGGGCGATTCAGGCTCTGCCGTGGATAAAGATGGAGAGTTCGTGGGGCTGGTTTTTGCCGGCTCCGAACGCAGCGCGGTCATCAGCAAGGCCGGGCACATTATTGATGGGCTTGGTATCGCCGTGGAGCCTCTGGAAGGTCAGTATAGCCTCACCATAGCCAGCACCCCCGGCGGTTCGGCAACCGAGCCCGGCGAGGGGATGTCCCTCCACGATGCCGGGGAAGTGGTTGCCCTGTTTGCTCAGCCTGACGAGCACTGGCACTTCGTGGAATGGACTGGCGACGTCGAAACCATCGCCAATGTTACTGCTGCCCAGACCACCATCACCATGTACGATTCCTACTCCATCACCGCTAGTTTTGAAATAGACGAAGGCTGGTGCAGCCTGACCACCTCCAGCACCGAAGGCGGCTCAGTAACCGAACCCGGTGAGGGGACTCATGTCTATGAAGCTAACACGCCGGTCAACCTTGCTGCTCAAGCCGACGAACACTACCGCTTTGTGGACTGGACTGGCGACGTAGATGCCATCGACAATCCCCAGGCTGCCTCGACCAATATCACCATGCACGATTCCTACTCCATCACCGCCAACTTCGAATTGGACGCAGGCTGGAATAGCCTCACCATCTCCAGCACCTCTGGCGGTTCGGTAACCAAACCCGGCGAAGGCACTTTCGTGTATCAAGGTGGCAATATCGTCGACCTTATCGCTCAACTTGACGAAGGCTACGAGTTTGTGAAGTGGACTGGCGATGTGGATACCATCGCCGATGTTTACGCTGCCGAGACCACCATCACCATGAATAGCTCCTACTCCATTACCGCCAATTTTGAGTCGTGGCATCCCGAACCCGTGGCACTATTGATGGTATCCAGCATCGCTGGCGGTTCGGTAACCACCCCCGGTGAAGGGACATTCTTGTACCCTCTCGGCATTGAGGTCAGCCTTGTGGCTGAGCCTGACGAAGGCTACCGGTTTGCCAACTGGTCGGGCAATGTGAACACCGTTGACGATATCGACGCTGCCTCGACCACAATCACCATGGACAACTCCTACTCCATCACAGCCGATTTTAATAGAACTGGCTCGCGGTGCTGCGTCGCCACCGCAGCCTACGGCAGCCCAATGGCCGAGGAAATAGAAATCCTCCGTGAGTTCAGAGACGAACACCTGCTGACTAATCCTGCAGGACAAGCTCTCGTAGATCTCTATTACAGAGTCAGCCCACCAATAGGTGAGTTCGTAACTGAGCATCCCAGCCTGAAGCCAATAGTGAGGGCTGGACTGCTGCCCGCTGTGGCCATGAGCACCGTAGCCGTCAACACTACTATGCCCGATAAGATAGCCATAATAGACTTGTTGGCGCTGGTTTCCGTGGCACTGGCGACATGGGCAACGAGGTGGCGGAGCAGAGGTTCAGAGCATACCTGAGGGTAGAATGGCACATTGGCCTGCTGTAATATCTCCACGATCCTGTGGCAGTGCTCTCGTGACATAAAAACCCTCTTTTTCCCTCTGAGACTGTTTAATTATCGTCACCCTGCCCCTGAATAAAACGAAGGGCAAGGGTTCGCTGTCCTGGGTGTTTTATAGGGAGGAGGGGATTTACTTCCCATCAAAAGGAGACGGCACACGAGATGCCACCCTACGACTGAGCGAGATTCTTCGGTCGCCCAAGGCAACCTCAGAATGATAGAGCAAAGGGCTGAGAATAACACATCTATCCTGTCATTGCGAGACTGACTTTAGGCAGCCGAAGCAATCCCAGAGATTGCTACGTACCTTTCGGGTGCTCGCAATGACGAAATGAAGGAATGTAGTTGGCGGGTTTTCTTCACCCTCACCTTGATCCTCTCCCGTCAAGGGAGAGTATTGGCGCTTTTAAGAAAGTCCATTTTCTGCTATAATCGAGAGCCAAGCAATGAGTTACTTTCTGGGCGTAGATATTGGCTCTGTCAATGCTAAGCTGGCGCTCATAGACGAGAACGGCGGGGTCGTTGAGTTTGATACCGAAAAGGTAATCTCCAGCCCCAGGGCCGCAGTCAGTTCACTTATCGCCAGACTGGGCGAGAGACACAAGCTGGAAGAGATTGTCGCCGCCGGCGTATCCGGCTCCGGCAGGGCTGTTATCCCCAAAGAGCTTGGCTGGACGGAATACAGCAGCTCACTGGCGATTGCCTCCGGGCTGCTCCACCGTTACCCCGACGTTAAAACTATCATACAAATCGGCGGCCAGAGCACCCTGGTGATAGAGCTGGAAGATGGCTTGAAGAAGCCGTGGAAGGTGGAATCCAATCCCCTTTGTGCTGCGGGCACGGGAAGATTTCTGGAGCAACAGGCATACAGGCTTGGCATCAGCATGGAGGACTTCGCCAGCCTGGCCCTGAAATGTAAAGGCACTCCACCCAGGATAGCCGCCCGGTGCAGCGTCTTTGCCAAGACCGACCTCATCCACCTACAACAGAAGGGAGCCCCGCTGGACGCCATGCTCTACGCACTCTGCGAAAGCGTGGCCCGGATGGTCGCCTCTTTGAAGAAAGGGACTCTCCAGGAGCCGGTCTATTTTGTGGGCGGCGTTGCCGCCAATCCCGCCGTGGCAAAATCCCTCAACGACATGATTTCCGCCAGGAACGGGCATCCCGTCGAGGTAATCATTCCCCAAGACTACCTTCATATGGAGTCCCTGGGTTCGGCATTACTTTCCATAGGAAAAACTTCCCAGGGCGTTACGCTGTCAGGAACTGACGCCAAGCAGCGCCATTTTGAAATGCCCAGGCTGGAAATTGTCGCCGTTCAGGACGGTAAGGACAGTCAGAGGATAGAAGAACCATGTGTTGGCTACCTCGGGGTTGACGTTGGCTCCACCAGCACCAAGGCTGTGATAATGGATGAATCGGGCACACGATTGCTGGGAAAAAACTACCTGATGACTGCGGGAAGGCCGGTTGAGGCTGTCAGGCAGGTCTTCAGGAACTTGCTTCGGGAGGGCGCAGACAAGGTCAAGATAGCTGGTGCTGGTGTTACCGGCTCGGGTAGATATCTGGTGGGTGGCTTCACCGGGGCAGACCTGATTAAGAACGAGATAACGGCACAGACCAGAGCTGCCGCCGAGATGGACCCTGAAGCAGACATTATCGAGATTGGCGGACAGGACTCCAAGCTGGTCATCAAGAGAAACGGTGTTGTCGTGGACTATCACATGAACAAAGCCTGTGCCGCGGGGACAGGAAGCTTCATTGACGAGCTGGCCGAGATGCTCGGCATTTCCGTGACCAACGGTGAGTTTGCCGATTTAGCATTTGCCGCCCCCCATACCATTGAGCTAGGGACGAGATGTGCTTCCTTTATGGGTCAGGCGGTGGCCTCGGCACAGCAGGAAGGCGTGCCCCTGGAAATAATCACGGCCAGTCTGGCTAACTCCATAGCCAAGAACTATCTCTCCAAGGTGCTGGAACACAGAAAACTGGGCGACAAGGTTATCCTCACTGGTGCGGTATTCTACAACAAGGCCGTAGTCTCTGCCTTCCACCAGCAGCTTGAAGGTAAAACATTGATTGTGCCGGAGCACAAAGAGGTCAGCGGCGCCATAGGTGCAGCCCTCCTGGCAAGAGAGGCCATGGTCGGCCAGGAATCGAAGTTCAAGGGCTTTCAGGAGGTTGTGGATAGAGAGTGTAAGCTTACTACATTCGTGTGCAAAGGGTGCGACAACAACTGCACCATTACCAGGATGGAGATGCCCGGTGAAGAGCCTAGCTATTATGGCAGCAGGTGCGACAAGTACGACGCCATAGCCAGCCATGCCAAGAAAGAGACCTTCTTCGATAAGCGGGAACAGTTGCTCTTTCGAGAGTACAAGAAGGATTCCGGCACGGGGCCTTCGGTGGGCATTCCCAGAGGGCTCCTGGTATATGATTATGCTCCACTGCTCATCGGTTTTCTCAATGCCCTCGACGCCAGGGTTGTCCTTTCCAGCCAGACCAACAACGCAATCATGGACCAGGCCATCGAGTTAGGCTACACCGACAGTTGTTTTCCCATGAAGCTTCTCCATGGGCACGCGGCAATGCTTAAGGATGCGGATTACATCCTCTACCCCAGCGCCATTCGCCTGGGTAGAAAAGATGGGGATGAGAACCAAAAATACTCCTGTCCCTTAGTCCAGGCCTCCCCGTTCATAATTCGCCAGACGGTCAACCTGGGAGATCGGATACTGATACCCATACTTGACTTCAGTCAAGGCGATGCCGATGTGATAAAGAACCTCGCGGATGTCGCCGTGAAGATGGGGTTCAGCAGAAGTAAAGGCAAGAAGGCGGCCCTGGCCGGCATTGAATCTCAGCAGAGGTTCGAGGCTGACCAGGCAGCGCTGGGCAGGGAACTATTGGAGCAACTGCGCCAAAGCGACCAGTTGGGCGTGGTCCTCTTCGCCAGGTCTTATATGTCGCAGGATGCCGGGGCAAATCTGGGCATAGCGGAGAAGCTCGCTCAGCTTGGGGTGGTGCCTATACCGCTGGACTTCCTGCCTCTAAAGTCGGTGAATGCCAAGGATTACTCCGACCGTCCTTACTGGTTCTATGAGAACAAATATATAGCCGGCGCTGATATAACTGTCTCAGACCCGCAGCTTTATGGGTTGTGGCTGACAAACTTTGGATGCGGCCCGAAC
>CAZZAC010000062.1:0-7347 GCA_964652095.1 uncultured Dehalococcoidales bacterium
TCCACTGGGATGGCCGTTACGTGAACGTTATTGATCTGGACTTCGCCCTGAAAAAACATGAGCCGGACAAAACCGCTCTGCTGGTAGAAATCGACCAAGGGACCATACTGAGACCGAATCTCCCTTATTCGTTCGCCTAGCTGTTCAGGGAGTAGCAAACAAATTTGTTTTTCTGGATAGGCACGCCAGTTGCGAAAATCAAGCGTAATCTGCTCCACAACGCGCAATCCTTCCACATGGTCAGGGTCCAGATGAGTTAAGATCAGGTAATCGATACGACGGATAGTAGAACGATTCAACTGGCTCACAATTTCTGCAGGTGTGTCAATCAGAAGATTGATATCATGAAGGAAAGCGGAGGGGCCTGCCCGGGCATAGGGAACACCCTTCTCCCTGGCTTGCTGGCAGACCCTGCATTGACAAAGGGGTTTGGGGATTAACATGCAACCCCCAGAGCCCAAGATGCTCAATTTCATGGGATATAAGAAAGCCGGTCTTGTGCGACCTTGCCCTGTTCCTCCTTCTTAGCGTATATGCTTCAGGTCACCATCCATGGTGCCCCGGACTCGCTCTCTCTCCTCGGCAAAATCAAACCCGGTCCAGATTCCAATAGAGCCGAGTATCGAGTCCTGGGGGTGAAACTGACGAAAGATTTTGAAGTAATAGGCTGCCTCTCTGCTGTTGATAGTCGCCTTGGGGTTCTCTGCCTTGATGCGTTGAAACTCGTCTTCACTTATCTCACTTTCGGCCAGCTTTTCTCCCAGGTCTTCGCAGCCTGCCCCTTGAGTATACTGGACCTTGTAACGCCACAGTATCTCGTCGGGGAGGTAATTCGTGTCTTGAAAGGCTTCGCGCAAAATCCATTTCTCTATCCTATCCCCTACCTTTTCGGACTCACGAATCTTGAGCTCGGGAGGAATCTTCATGGAAAGGTCAACCATGGCCACATCCAGGAAAGGCACTCTCAACTCCAGACTGAAGTACATTCCCATCCGGTCGGCGCGCTGCAGGTTGATGTTATGGAGATTGCCGATGCAGCGCCTGGCCTCCTTATTAAGCACATCCATAGGATAATGCTTCATGTAGTGATAGCCAGTGAAGAGCTCATCAGCCCCTTCTCCAGTGAGCACGACCGTCACATACTCTGCAGCCAATTTACAGGTGAAGTAGCAGGGAACAGCACAGCGTACAAGTGAAGGATCGTAGCTTTCCAGCTTCTTGATAACGATTGGCAACGCCTCATAATACTCCTCCTCGGTAAAGATCAACTCGTGGTGCGTTGACCCGATGTGCGCTGCTGCAATGCGAGAGGCCTTGAGGTCATCACTCTCGTCCCCAGTTTCATCCTTCATACCCACCACGAAGGTGTGGAGATGAGGAATTTCATCAGCGGCGATGGCAGCTACCAGACTACTGTCCACTCCACCGCTACAGAAGGAGCCTACATGGATTTCCTTGTCTGCCAATAACCTTTTCTTAACTGCCTGAATGAAGGTTTCTCGAATGAGCTTGCTGGTCTCCTCTACTTCTGTCAATAGGTGGTCTTCAATCGGCGGGACTTCATAGTATTGCACAAACCCGTCTTTGGGAGTGTAATAGTACCCGGCAGGGAATTCATGAACTTCCTCTACACCAGCCAGGGTCATAGCCCCCAGTTCTGAGGTGAAGTAAAGCTTATCCCCGACATAGCCGTAATAGAGCGGTTTTATCCCAATGGGGTCGCGGGCCAGCATGAAATTGTCACCATCAAAGAGAGCAAAAGCGAACATCCCATCCAGTTCCTTCACACATTCTGGCCCTTTTTCCCGATAGAGATGAAGAATGGTCTCCGTATCAGACAATGTCTTAAATGGGTATTTGGGAGTGAGCTTCTGTCTCAGATCCCAAAAGTTATAGATTTCGCCATTGCAGATGATTCCTGTTCTACCACCGTTGGCTAAAATCGGCTGATGACCTCCGACCACATCGACAATAGACAGCCTAGTGTGACCAAAAACGGTACTATCGAAGGTGTGGAGTCCACGGTCATTTGGACCACGGTGAGGCAGTGCATCCAACATGCGATTTATGGTCTTTGTATCTTGTATTCCAAAACATCCTGCTATGCCACACATAAATATTAACCTCTCTTCCTTTTATGCTTTGGCTATCTCAAACTCTTCAAGTACCTTGATAGCCTGAAAGGCATCAACACAATAGGCATCAGCACCTATTTCCTGGGCAAACTCCTCGGAGACAGCGGCGCCACCGATGAGCACTTTTACACTGCTCCGGAGTTTGTTTTCCTCAAGAGTTTTGATCACCACGCCCATTTCAGTCATGGTGGTGGTAAGCAAGGCTGATAGTCCCAGATATCCCGGTTTTTCTTCCTTCACGAACTCGACCACTTTCTCCGTGGGCACGTCTGTGCCCAGGTCATACACCTCATAACCAGCGCCTTTCAGCAAGATAGCCACGATGTTCTTGCCGATATCGTGGATATCCCCCTTTACCGTAGCGATGGCGAATTGTCCCTTGGTCTCTACGTTCGCTGACTCCAAAACCGGCTTCAGAATATCCATCGCCGCTCCCACCGCTTCAGCCGAGGCAAGCATGTCTGGAATAAAGTACTCTTTGGTAGAGTACTTCTCACCGACCACCTGCATTCCAGCAGTCAAGCCCTCGGTTATTATCACCTGTGGGGAGATATTCCTCTCAAGAGCTTGTTGCGTGAGTTCCACCACGCCGGGTGTTCCTTCGAGGCTGTCATCTATCCCCACATCCTCCTGCGTCTTTCTTCCCTGTATCACATTCTCTTTAATTGTCGCAATTATATCCTTGCCCACGCTAACTCCCCCTTTCATAAATGTTAAGTCGTGGTAGTATGCCGGGAATTTCTTCGAATATTCTGGCAGTTGTCTCTCGATCGATGTGTTCCACTGGTCTTGCCAGCAATTCCTTCATCCGTTCATAGGCAAGCTCGAAAACATCGTCCGCCTCACCACTTCCCTCAAAGGGATATATCCCAGATATTTCCCCACTGCGCAACAAGGGACGAATATGGCCTATGTACAGCTTTTGCGGCGTAGCCACTACCTCCCGTATCTGCTTCAGCATTGCTTCCAGCTCCGGCTGGTCAATCCGCGGCTGCCGTAAGAAAAACTCTATCATTTTGAAGTGAGCATCGTCCAAGACCGCCTGAAGCAGACAGAAGACAGAATTACAGTCCAGCAAACCAAAGGCACAGTGCAGGAATTGAGGTCCTGACATGGCCACCACTATGTCCGAAAACAACCTCTCTATCGATGATTGCTGTCCAGGTATCTTTGAGTCACAGACGCCAGAGGTAGAATAGTTAGGGAGCCTGTAGAAACGTGCCATCTGGACGCAGTCGATGTTGTATTGACTGGTCTCGACAGAGCCGTAAGAATCACCCAGAGTGTCCATCCTGGCTCTGACCGGCACGCTACCGTAGAGCACTGGAGTCCCCGGTTTTACCATTTGCCCTAGAGTTATGCCTGCCAACACTTCCGCATTTATCTGAGCCATGATACCGGCTTCTTTAATAGGTGCGGTGGTGCCCGCTTGTGGTGATGACGACACGGCAACCGGCAATCCTCGGCGGCACACTTCAATGAAAGTGGCTGTGGTGTCATCGACGAACTGGAGTGGGCTCTTTACCAGGCAGGTAATAAACGAAATGATGGGGTTATCCTCAAGTGCTTTTTTGCCTCCAGCGACGAGTTCTGCCATCCTCACCACTTTGTTAAGTTGTTTTAGACTGGTCAAACCGCTCATAAAGTGCTTGGTATTGTTGTTAAGCGAGGCAAAAAATTTATTGATGTCTTTATTATCCTCGGTTATGTCGCGGTCCTGGATATTCACGGTGCGAATGTAGCCATCAACCATCTCAAGATGCTCACAAACATGGGCTGACTGGCACAGGTCATCAACTGTACCTCGCCTGGGCTTAAACTCGGGTACCCTAATCTCCCTGGTAGGGTCAGCCTTATTCACATAGGTAGGAAAATCCACATCCAGCCAGATATTGGTCTCCGACCCCGTGATAAAATATACCCTGGGCTCATCACCGTGCATGATGAGGGCATTATCTGGATTCCGAGCCCCCAGTTTCACGGTCTTGGGAGCAGTGTCCAGCGCCTTCAATACCAATTGCTCTGGAATCTTCACTTGCCAGCTCTGACGGTCACCAGCGATGGACTCAACTGCCGCGCCGTGACTATGGAGTATGTCCACCGCTTCCCTGTTGAAGCTTATTAACCCAGGGTCAGTTAGTATCTGCATGGAAGCTCGGTGAATTAGCTCCACCTGTTCTCTCGTCAATCTCTCGTATGGTCTATGGACAAGTATTCCTTTTCTTGGCACTAGATTCCTCCTAGTTTTTATAGTTGCCTGATTTATCAGGCTCGCTTGCCCAGCAAACTGGGCAACTGCAATCAGATTATCGCTATTCTAGTTCTCTGTGCCAGAAGCGAGAGCTTCCACCACAGCTACAGCCTGAAAACCATCTGCGCCATATCCATCAGCGCCGATGCTTTTAGCAAACTCCTCTGAGACAGGTGCTCCGCCGACTACAATCTTAACTTGGTCCCTAAGCCCATTTTCCTCAAGCATTTGTATCACATCCGCCATGCGGGCCATGGTGCTGGTGAGCAGGGCGGACAAACCCAGGAACTGTGGTTTTTCCTCCCTTACTGCGTCTACAATGACCTGAATGTCAACATTGTTTCCCAGGTCTTTGACAGTGTATCCTGCCCCACGAAGCAGAATGGACACTATGTTCTTGCCAATATCGTGAAGGTCATCTTTTACCGTAGCCACAATGATCTTGCCCTTGGCAGTAACACCACTCCCAGCCAGATATGGCTCAAGTATTTCCATGGCTGCTCCAACTGCCTGTGCCGAAGCTAGCATATCAGGAATAAAGTATTCCCCCGCTTCAAATTTTTGCCCCACAATATTCATACCACCAGAGAGTCCCTTAGTGATTATGTCCTTAATACTCAAGCCGGAGGCAAGAGCCCTCTCAACAAGCTCGGTAACGCCGGGGTGACCCACCATCTTTTCATCCATGCCTTCATCATCCTTGGTCATCCTCCCCTGGATAACATTTTCTTGAATTAAGTTAATTATGTCCTCTGGCATTATCATCCTCCAGTTTCAAGAATTTATTAAGCTGCCTGGCTTTTTGGACATTAGTTATAGCATTGTACATGCTCATATGAATTTATATTGAATCTTACGATTTCTATCGGTACTTTTTGAAATCTGTTGCATTTATGTTTTCTCCGATCACAAGTATGTTTTAAGCAATTATTTCCTTTATTTGTGATAATACTTGCTGTCTTACCTGCGCGGGGAGGCTGTATTTAGGTTTAATCAGAAGGTCCTTTACAATTTCTGAAGCTCTTTCCCATGTCACCTTTCCGCCTTTGGCTAGCCATGCCTCCTGGCTATTCCTGTCGCTCAGAGACGGTTGGTAGTGCTCGCTGCGCATGAAGTGCCTTGTATGTCTGGCAGCTACGAAATCACCTCCCGGTCCTACCTGCTTTATGAGGTCAAAGGCCAGAGTGTCATCATCTACTTTGATTCCATCCACGGCTCTCATCACCATGCCCAGTATCTCGTTATCCATGACATACTTTTCATAACACACGGTCATTGCGAACTCCATAAGCCCAGCAGCATCATGAATGAAGTTAGCTCCTGAAAGGGCACAGAGCAGGTTGGTCAAAGCAGACTCATAGCCACTCTGAGCATCGAGCACTTTAGAATCGGTCATGCCACCGGTAGCATAGAAAGGAAGTTGATAGAACTGTGCCATCTGTGCGCCAGCTGCGTTGAGCAAGCCCATCTCAACTGAACCTGCCAGGTACTTTAGGTCCCTCAGGTCAGTATTTGTAGCGACCGAGCCGAAGAGGACCGGTGCCCCCGGGTTTACAATCTGGGTAAGCATTACCCCCAACAGCGAATCTACAGTTTGGACTACCAGGGTTCCGGCGAGCGTAACCGGTGAAGTGGCACCACACAACGGTTCGGAGGGACAAGCTACAGGTATGCCATTTCTGGCAATGGTCACGAGCAAGTCGCCGTATGTCTTGTCTATCCTTAGTGGGCTTATAATGCATGCTATCATGGATATCAGAGGTCGCTGGCGAAGATTTTCAGCAGAGCCAGCAATGATTTGTGCCATCCGTATCACCTGTTCTACACCATCACGTGTATAAACCCCCCCCATAACATGCTTGGTGGTATTGTCCAGTCCGGCGAAAAACCGGTTCACATCCACCTGTTCTAAAGGCAGTTCATTGGGATATGTCGGCAGCAGAAAAAAGTGGATGTTATCCAGCTTATCAACCAATCTGGCGATGCATCGCAGGTCTTCCATGCTTGCCAGTCTTTTCTGGTTAACATCAGGCTGATAGACATAAAGTGCCGTGCCACCCGTTCCAGCATACACTCGCCGGCCGCCCAAAATAATATCATGTGCTTCATCCTGTCCACAGAGTCTAATTTCCGATGGTGCCGCTTCAATAAGCTCCTTAACTTTACTCCCATCCAGCCGCACCAGATGCTTTTCCCGATCCACCCTGGCTCCAGCTCCCTCGAAAAGCTCCAGTGCCATGTCTGACTGCACCTCAAAGCCCACCTCTTCAATCACTTGCATCGCAGTCTGGTGCACCTTCAATATAGAATCTTCAGTTAGAACCTTAAAACTGCCTCCCTCCAATCCTTTGCGGGTCATTATCCTTGACTTTACCTCCTTCCTGGACAATCTTGTCTCTTGCAAGTCTTGCAGGGATTGTAATTCTCCACATTGTCGTGTGAGGGTCCGATACCGACAATGCCCGAGATTGATTTCTGGGGAACCATCAGACACTCTCCAGTCAAGCGAATCCCTAACGTATTACCAGTTAGAGCATAGAAGAGCATCCGTTGCTGACCTATGTTCCAGTCGCAATAGCCGGGACTAAAGCGTTGGCTTGTGACAAGCTCTTGAGCCTCGGCTCTCTTCTTTATTCTGTCTTGGACAAAGTCCGCCACCTTCTCCACAGCATCTGACCCTATTGCATCCAAAACAGTTGCCTGGAGTATAAGCCCGTCTCTGGCTAGCTGAAATGCTGTCTCTTCCAGGTATTTGCCTATTGTCACCAAGAATATTGCCACGTGGGAACAATGCTCCAACAACTGGGCGATAACCCGGCTTTTGAAGATAATCGAATCTTCAATCAAGGCGATAGAGCCTCGAGCCCATTCCACATCTTTTATAACATATGAATATAACGGGTTAGTAAGGTCATGAGCGTGCTCTGCGTAGTCATCAATTAAAGAAGAAATACGCGCTGA
>CAZZAC010000063.1:0-7328 GCA_964652095.1 uncultured Dehalococcoidales bacterium
GGGCAAGTGAGACAGTGAAGAGAAGAGAGGGATTTTGTGTCGAGAAGGCTGCCGTCCTGGCTGCCCTTGCCCGGGCTGCAGGCATCCCTGCTCGCCTGCACTTCGCCGACATTCGAAACCACCTTGTTTCGTCTAGACTACTTGAGGTTATGGGAACTAACCTGTTCAGCTATCACGGCTACACTGAACTATACATAGGTGGAAAATGGGTTAAGGCCACGCCGGCTTTCGACCTGAAAATGTGCCAGGAACACCAGATCATTCCTGTTGAGTTCGACGGCCAGCACCATGCACTGCTTCACTCCCACAACTCCGGTGGAAAGCTACACATTGAGTACGTTAAGGACCATGGGCATCGCCTTGACGTCCCTGTGGAAGAGATACTTGCTGCCTGGATGCAGCACTATGGAGTAGCAGCTCAGGAGCGGTTGAACCGTCTTCTCAGGGAGGAAAACACAAGCAAAAAGTGATAGAGGACACGTATTAAGACATCAAATTGAGAAATGTCTGAAAGTCACTCTCGTAAGCCACTCGGTCACCTCTCCCTGATTACATAGGAATTATAACATACAGGGCATCTTTGACTGGATGATTCTTGGCAGGCTTCCCACCTATGTAGTATGATTGCCCTACTTTGCTTGGTTTCAGGAGCCGCCTTTGATTTGGTTCAAGTTTGTTCTCTGCCTGGCCGTTGTCTTATTTGCAGGCACAAAACTAGCTCAGTATGGGGATGCTATCGCCGAGAAGACGGGCTTGGGGCGGATATGGATAGGGCTGGTGCTTCTTGCTGCTATTACCACCATGCCGGAACTTGTCACTGCAGTCAGTTCTGTAGCACTGGTTCACTCGGCTGATTTAGCTTTGGGCACGCTTTTGGGAAGTTGCTGTTTCAATCTTTCTATCCTGGCTTTACTGGATATTCTCCACTCGCGTACCCCGGTTTTGTCCGTGGCAAGCCCGAGGCATGTGATAACGGCTGGCTGGGGAGCATTGCTCATTGCCCTTGCTGCCGCAAGCATAATCGCTGGTGGCAGGTTTTCCTTTTTGGGCTTGGGCTGGGTGGGCATCCCAAGCATTGTTATTCTTATACTGTATTTGCTGGGGATGTGGTGGATATTCCGTCGCGAACGCGGTCAGCGATTGCATGCTGCTCCAACTACCTCCCTCCAATATGATAAGTTTACTACAAGAACGGTGTGCATCAGATTTGCTCTGGCAGCAGCAGCAGTAATTGCTGCTGGAATATGGCTATCATTCATTGGTGATGAAATCAGTGAGACTACTGGTTGGGGTAGCACATTTGTCGGGACTTTATTTCTGGCGATTACTACTTCGGCACCGGAGTTAGTGGTTGCTATTACAGCCCTCCGTATGGGTGCCGTAGATTTGGCAGTGGCTGATATATTAGGCGCCAATATGCTCGATATTGCTATCATTGCCCCGGTTGACCTTGCCCAGGGTCAAGGATTTATTCTTTCCTCAGTATCAAGTGGTCATCTCATTGTTGCCTCCGTGGCAGTGATGATGAGCCTTCTGGTTATTGTCGGGCTGAGGTTTCGGCGAAGGCGCAAAGTTTTTCGAGTAGCTAGCTGGTATGCCCCAGCTTTAATCGTGCTCTATATTCTTGGCGCTTATGCCTTATTTACCTCAGGCACAGGTTTAGGGTAAGCCCTTATTCAAATGATTATCCATTTCTTGACTCAGCTTTCCACCGGAAGTAATATACCAGTGACAATTATAGATGCTACCTCGCTAGAAAAATTGCCAGGGGGAACCTATGGTAAGTAAATGCCGCTACCTTATATGGCGTGCCTGGAAAAAAGTTGTTTACCGCCCGGTGTTATCGATCCTTCTCCTGCTAGCATCTGGCTACTTCGTTGCTGTCTTCACCGTTATGTCATATGAGGACGTTGGATTTGGTGATGCCACAGCGCTAATCTTGCCTGTTTTCTTTGGTGAGCTAGGAATAGTGGAAAGTTCCTTTTTAGCAGTCCGGATTAGCATTATGGCTGGACTGATAGCTAGCATTACCTTTCTAGCCATCCTTACGGCTAAAATCACAAGCTTGCTTATGGAATTCTTAAGGCGAGGAGGAAGCATGAAAAAGAAAGTTAATTTTTCGAGACATATCGTAATCTGTGGCTGGAATTTCCAAGGAGAGCAAATCGTTAACCATCTACTGTCACCTGACCAGAAGCAATACCGACAAATCGTGGTTCTAGCTAATATTGAGCGGCGCCCGGTCAAGGACGAGCGTATTGAGTTCATAAAAGGTGACCCTACTCAGGACGAAAGCTTAGTTCGAGCCGGGGTGATGAAAGCTAACAGCATTATCGTGCTCACTGACCTTAATAAGGGACCTAATGAGGCTGATGCCGAAGCTCTTATGGTGGTGCTGGCAGTGGAATCACTAAACCGCAAAGTCCATACCTGTGTACAGCTCCTTAACTCCACCAACCGTATGCATTTAGAACGTGCCCACGCTGACGAGATTATTTGCCTCGATCAGCTTGGAGGGAACCTTGTTGTGGCTTCAGCCTTAAATCACGGCCTTTCGCACATAGTGGCGGAGTTATTAACCTTCAATGTTGGTAGTGAGTTCTATCGCTATGATGGTCACATCTCAGACGCAATGGTGGGAAGAGAGTTTGCTGAAGCGGTGCAAGTATTGGCACAGCGGCGTATGATTCTCTTAGCTGTGGAAACCAATGACTCTGAAGAATTGCGACTGCAACTAAGCGCCGATATCTTGTATAAGTTGCCAGAGGAGAAACGGGTGATGGTGATTAATCCACTGTCCCAGTACAAAGTTCGCCAGGGTGATGCTCTCTTTGTGATTGCAGAATCAAAGCCGACTGAACTCTGAAAGCTATGGCGTATAGGTGGTGTGGCAACAGTGATGAGCCTTCTGGTTATTGTCGGGCTGAGGTTTCGGCAAAGGCGTAAAGTTTTTCGAGTAGCTAGCTGGTATGCCCCAGCTTTAATCGTGCTCTACATTCTTGGCGCTTATGCCTTATTTAACTCAGGAATTGGTTTGTGATACACTATTGAGAATTAGGCAGCCCCTGTAGCTCAGAGGATAGAGCACTGGCCTCCGGAGCCAGGTGCAAGGGTTCAAGTCCCTTCAGGGGCACTTTATAATTGGGCTGTTTAAAAATGTAGTTGCCCAATTTATTGGGCTCTCCCTTTGTCATTGCGGGGCTGGCGAAGTCAGCCGAAGCAATCTCGTGAGTGGTATGAGATTGCCAGGCACCTTTCAGGTGCTCGCAATGACCAAAAGAGAAGGGTCTGATAAATCGGGCAGCTAGAAAAACCCCAAAATTGAACGGGAAATTAAAATTAAACTGCCTCTCTGTATGGTAAGGAGGTGTTATGGCTGAGCTTCTTGAAGTAAGATGGCATGGCAGAGGAGGGCTGGGAGCGGTGACTTCGGCGGAGCTGGTTGCCCGTGCTGCTATAAGCGAAGGAAAATATGGGCAGTCATTTCCTAGCTTTGGACCCGAAAGGAGGGGAGCACCGGTACTTGCTTTCCTGAGGATAAGTGATGAATTTATCAGGACCAGGACAGTTATCTACGAGCCTGATGTAGTGGTCGTGCTTGATCCAGGGTTGTTGCATGCAGTTGACGTGGCCTCAGGGCTTAAGGAGAATGGTAAAATCATAATTAATTCCAGGAAATCGCCCGCTGAACTGAAGTCTGAATTTGGGTATAAGTGGCCTGTAGCTACAGTGAACGCTACGAAAATCGCCGGAGAAACTATCGGGCTGCCTATCACTAACACCGCTATGATAGGCGCACTGCTAAAAGTTACTGAGGCCGTGAAAATTGATTCTATGGTTGAGCAGCTACATGAACGGTTCGGGGCGCGGGCTAAGGGAAATATCGAGGCCATGAAAAGAGCTTACAAAGAGGCTGTGATAGAGGAGTAAGAAATGACGGAGAAAAGGCTAAAAACGGGGTCTGATTTTACCTGGAAGGATATGGAAGTTGGCAATATCGTAACAGAGGTGGGAAATGCTAGCGTTCGGAAGACTGGTGACTGGAGGACAGAAAGGCCCATACTGGATAAAGAAAAGTGCACCAAGTGTGCCTTGTGCTGGATTTATTGCCCTGATGCCGCCATAAAGCCCTCTGAGGAAGGGTATTATGAGTCTGACCTTTATTACTGTAAAGGTTGTGGGATCTGCGCTAGTATATGCCCTGCAGGAGCTATAACTATGATAGAGGAGGAAGAAAAATGAGTAAAAGAGTGGGGTTAGAGGCATCACATGCTGCTGCCGAGGCAGCCAGAATGGCTGACGTTGATGTCATTGCTGCCTATCCCATAACACCCCAGACGCATATCCCCGAGAGACTCGCTGAGATGGTGGCTAATGGTGAACTGAACGCAGCTTATATACCTGTGGAGTCGGAGCACTCGGCCCTGAGTGCTTGCCTTGGAGCTGCTGCGGTAGGAGCAAGGACTTTTACTGCTACTGCAGGTCAAGGCTTGGAACTTATGCATGAAGTTGTTTATGTTGCTTCATCTATGAGATATCCCATAGTCATGACAATATGCAACAGAGCTCTTTCTGCACCCTTAAGCGTTTGGGGAGACCACTCCGATGCTATGGCTGTCCGAGATACCGGCTGGATCCAGGTATTTTGCCAGAACAACCAGGAGGCATTTGATATGACTCTTTGGGCATTTCGTGTTGGTGAAGATTCCAGAGTCCTTTTCCCCGTAATGGTTCATTTCGACGGATTTCACCTGTCTCACGTAACAGAGCCGGTTATCTTGCCAGAACAAAAAGAAGTAGATAGATTTCTCCCAAGATTCCAATACCCTTTTGCTTTAAACCCCGATAAACCAATGACCCACGGAGCTTTCGGTCCCCCCGACATATATGCAGAAGCGAAGGTAGCTCAAGAGGTGGCGTTCAGGAAATCCAAGGGTGTGATAATTCAAGGGTTTAAAGAATTTGGAGACATATTTGGCCGTTATTATCACCCCGTTGAGCCCTATAAGACAGAAGGAGCTAGAACGTTGCTTCTGACTATGGGGAGTTTTAGTGAGACAGCAAAGATTGCCATAGATACAAAGAAGAACAAAGGAGAATCTGTAGGGATTATCAACTTGCGTCTTTGGAGGCCTTTCCCATTCGAGGAACTTCGCCAGGCGGTAAAGGATGCCGAAACTCTTATCGTTTTTGACCGATGTATCTCCTTCGGAGGTCCCGGGGGGCCAGTTTCCTCCGAAGTCAGGTCAGCCTTATATAATGAGAAGGAGAGGCCAAGGGTTGTGAGTTTTGTAGGTGGTTTAGGTGGAAGGGACATGTCGGTAAAAGATTTTGAGTATGTTATTGACCGGGGTCGGGAGATCGTGGAAAAGGGGTCGAAGGAGTTATTTGAGACAGTGGGTATAAGAGGAAAGGTAACAGGTATAAGGGGGTAAAAAATGGAGGGGAAATTTATAAAAATTGGCAAAAATCGTGTGACCGCAGATGAGTTTGTCGCTGAGGGACATAGTTTTTGTACTGGCTGCGGCGAAGCTTTGGCATTAAGGCTCGCCTGCAAAGCCTTGGGAAGGGATGTAATAATTGCCAATGCTACCGGGTGCATAGAGATTTGCACTTCGCCGCTTCCTCTCACCTCGTGGAGAGTTCCCTGGATACATACGTTGTTTGAGAACACCGCCGCTGAAATTTCGGGCATAGAAGCAGGGTTAAAGATTTTGATGAAGAAAGGCAAGATGCCCGAGAGGGACATTAAATGTGTGGCTGTAGCTGGAGACGGAGGGACAAGCGACATAGGAATGCAAGCTTTGTCTGGAGCGTTTGAAAGGAAACATGACTTTTTATATCTCTGTTTTGATAACGAAGCGTATATGAATACCGGTATCCAGAGATCAAGTGCCACTCCTTATGGAGCTTCGACTACCACGGCACCTGCAGGCAAGCTTAGCATTGGCCAGACTACCTGGAAGAAGAACATGCCTGAAATTGCTGTCGCCCATGACATACCTTATGTAGCCACAGCCTGTCCCAGCTATCCTTTTGATTTAATAAATAAGGTTAAAAAAGGTGGGGAAGTCAAAGGGCCAGCTTATGTCCATATATTCTCTCCTTGCCCTACAGGCTGGAGGTACTCCACTGATTTAACTATTGAAATAGGTCGGCTTGCTGTGGAGACCGGCATTTTCCCTCTCTATGAAGTAGAAAATGGCCGGTATAAATTAAATGTCGACCGACCTAAGATTAGACCAGTTGAGGAATATTTAAAACCACAAGGCCGGTTCCGTCATTTGCTGGATGAGGAGATTGAAAAAATTCAAGAGCACGTAAATGAAGAATATGCCAAACTCAAGGCAAAGATAGCCTGTTTTGCAGCTTGATTTCTTCTAATAAGCAAGGTTGATTGCTTCAATTCTCCTTACCTACTATAATACTTAGCTATACGGGGTGTGGCGCAGCGGCTAGCGCGCATGGTTTGGGACCATGAGGTCGGAGGTTCAAATCCTCTCACCCCGACCATAATAACCCCTTTTCCATGTTGCAAAAGCCCAACAAAAAGATTGTTTACCGACTCTGCGTCCGTCATTGCGAGCGAAGCGTGGCAATCTCGTGAGATTGCTTCGGCACAAGATGCCTCGCAATGACATCGGGGATTGTTGAACACTCCTAGGGGAAGTCTTGACAGGAGAAATGAACTAAATTATAATTGTTAGACGTGTCTAACAATTCTGGGAGTAGGCAATGGTAAAACAGGAAGCGCGAAGAGAGCAAAGCGCCAGCATGGAAGACTATCTTGAGGCGATAGCTAACCTCGGTGAGGGAAGGAACGTGGTAAGAGTAAAGCAGCTCAGCGAAATGCTGGGAGTTAAGATGCCCAGTGTTACCTCTGCCTTGAAAAAACTCTCAGAACAGGAGCTTGTGGAGCATGAGAGATATGGCCACATAAAGCTCACTCCCGAAGGTGATAAGGTTGCCCGCGATGTGATTTACCGCCATGAGGCGTTGACCCGTTTTTTTGCGCAAGCTCTGGGCATTAACCGAGAAACTGCGGAAGAAGATGCCTGCAAGATTGAGCACGTCATTAGCCCCTTGAGTATGGAGAGACTGGCAAAGTTTGTGGAGTTTATAGAGGCCTGTCCTCTGGGAAGTGCTAATTTCTCCAGCAGGTATGAATATTATTTAGAGCACGGGGAGCTCCCTCAAGATTGCTCTAACAGAGGTGTGAAGAAAAAGAAATAAAAACGGCAAAAAAATTTTGAACTTGTAAGTTAAACAAGGATAACTTATTAGAGATAGGGGATAAGCTATGACCATGCATCAAGAAGGACAATTGA
>CAZZAC010000064.1:0-7126 GCA_964652095.1 uncultured Dehalococcoidales bacterium
ACAAGGAATATCGGATTTATTGGAAAACCTATTCTTAGTTGCTGACATATTAGAATTAAAAGCTGATCCTGATAGCGCCGCAGAAGGAGTAATCATTGAGGCTAAGCTGGACAAAACTAAAGGGCCTTTAGCTACCCTTCTTGTCCAGAAAGGCACCATTAAACGAGGAGATGTTGTGGTAGCCGGCAGTGCTTGGGGGAAAATAAAAGCCATATTTGATGACAAAGGAAAGCAAGTTCACAAAGCTGAACCGTCCACTCCAGTGGAAGTCCTCGGCTTAAATGAGGTGGCAAAAGCAGGAGACCTTTTTACTGTGCTTTCCGATGAGCATGAAGCACGAAGCATTGTTGAAAAACAAAAATATCCTAGACCACGTCCCACTCTAAGTTTAAGTGCTCTTTCCAGCCAAATAAGTGGCGGGCAAATAAAAGAACTCAACATAGTTTTGAAGACAGATGTCGATGGCAGCATTGAACCCATAAAAACTTCTGTAGAAAGGTTGGGCACAGAGAAGACAAAAGCTAGAGTCATCCATGCTGCTAGCGGGAGCATCACCGAGAGTGATGTGCTTCTGGCCTCAGCCTCAAAAGGCATTATCATTGGTTTCAATACTCCTGCTTCACCTGGAGCAACACAGCTAGCTGGTGTTGAAGCGGTGGGCATTCACCACTATGATGTAATCTACAAGCTAATAGAAGACGTAGACAGGACACTGAAGGGGATGCTTGAGCCAACTTACGCTGAAGTGCTCAGCGGGCGCGCTGAAGTAAGGGCTATCTTCCCCCGCAGTAAGCTGGGAAAAATAGCCGGAGCTTATGTTATGGAAGGAAAGGTAGGGAGAGATGCCCAAGTTAAAATATTGCGCCAAAATAAAGTTATAGGTGAATCTCGGGTCTCCAGTCTAAAGCGTTTTAAAGAGGACGTCGCCGAAGTCTCCGCTGGCCTCGAATGTGGCTTGGGTATAGAGGGGAGTGTCGATTTTCAAATTGGCGATATCATTGAATTTTATCGAAGGGAAAAAACAGGCTAATTATACTTCCCAGATAGGAGATTCAAATGAGCAGGCGAAGTGAACGAACAAGTAAACTGATCCAGCGAGAAATCAGCGGACTGCTGGAGCGTGAGGTTAATGACCCTAGACTGAGCAAGTTTGTCTCAGTGACAGAAGTTACCCTTTCTCCCGATCTTAAGCATGCCAAGGTGTATGTTAGCACCCTGGGCACCGAAACAAATAAGGAGGATTTACTGGCAGGCTTTAACAATGCTTCAGGATTCTTGCGCAAAGAACTTGCAGCTCACTTAAGATTAAAACAGATACCGCAGCTCAGCTTTCATTACGATGATTCTATTGAGCGCGGGGCGAGATTACTCAAATTGATCGGGGAGCTAAGCACTGATGAGGATGATAAAATTAGCTCCCGTAATAGTTTTCATATTAACAAAGGAGGTAATAATGGAACCAATAAACGTAGCCATAATAGGTGTTGGTAATTGTGCCTCATCTTTAGTGCAAGGAGTGTATTACTACAAGGATGCCAAAGAAGATGAATTTATCCCCGGCCTAATGCATGTTAACCTAGGGGGCTATCATATAGCTGACATCAACTTTGTAGCTGCATTTGATATTGATAAAAGCAAAGTGGGCAAGGATTTAGCTCAGGCTATTTTCACCAAGCCGAATAACACTATTAGATTCTGTGACGTGCCTAAGACAGGCATCCGAGTTGAACGAGGTATGACCCACGATGGACTGGGCAAATATCTGTCTCAAATTATCACTAAGGCGCCAGGCCCGACCGCCAATATTGTAGATATACTCAAGAAGACCGAAACTGACGTGGTAGTTAATTATCTGCCTGTAGGAAGCGAGGAGGCAACTAAATGGTATGTAGAACAAGTGCTAACTGCCGGTTGTGGCTTCATCAATTGCATGCCTGTCTTTATTGCCCGTGAAAGCTACTGGCAAGGCAGGTTTGCTGAGCAGGGATTGCCTGTCATTGGTGATGATATTAAGTCCCAGGTAGGTGCTACAATTACTCACAGAATATTAACCAAACTCTTTCGTGACCGCGGTGTCAAACTAGAACGAACTTATCAGCTAAATTTTGGCGGCAATACCGATTTCTACAATATGTTGGAGCGCGAGAGATTGGAGTCTAAGAAGATTTCCAAGACAAACGCTGTTACCTCACAGCTAGACTACGATATTGGTCCTGGCAACATTCATATCGGTCCCAGCGACTATGTGCCCTGGCTGGCTGACCGCAAATTTTGTTACCTGCAGATGGAAGGTCGTACCTTCGGCGACGTGCCTCTAAAGCTAGAACTGAAGCTGGAGGTATGGGATAGCCCAAACTCAGCCGGCGTAGTTATTGATGCCATAAGATGCTGCAAACTAGCCCGTGACCGCGGCTTAAGTGGGACCATAGTGGGTCCTTCAGCTTATTTTATGAAATCTCCGCCAATTCAGTATTCTGATGAGGAAGCCCGTATAAGAACCGAAGCATTTATCACAGGACAGGAGCAAGAAGGTCCCATTTCCTTGCCTGAGCTGGACTCAGTCAAGGTTGAGGGATAAGTCACTCTCGTGGCAAAAATACTAGCTTCAAACAACGTAGGTTAAGAGCCAAAAGCAAAACTTTAAGTTTGGTACGAGCTAGAGGTAGCAAGTTGCTCGAAGTTTCCCTCTCCACGATGTGGGCTAAAGGTAGATTTAGCCATATGGCGGGATTTGTCTCCAAAGCTAAAGAATTGGGCTTCACCCACATAGAAGCAAATACCTCAATTTCCCCACGAATGGTCAGTGAGCTTCTCAAGACTACAGTTCCTATTTCAAGCATTCATTCTCCCTGTCCAGCGGTATTGTCATCCCGAGGAATCCTCGTAAGTAGCCTTTCCTTAAGTTCTCTGGACGATAGTGAGCGAATAGAGGCTGTGAGCTTCACCAAGCAAACAATAGACCTCGCGGCAAATGTGAGCGCCCGGGCTGTTGTCCTTCATATGGGTGAAGTGCCAATTGACCTGAGTTTACAAGATAGGCTGTATAAGCTTCACGATGGAGGCTACGCTCAAACCAAAGAATACAGCCAGGCTAAAGAAGAGCTAGTCTACCAGCGCATTTCCCAAGCTCCTCCTTACCTTGATGCAGCGAGAAAAAGTCTTCAAGAGCTTAGTGAATATAGCCAGCAAAAGGGTATAATGCTGGGACTTGAGACCAGATTCCATCCTAACGAGATACCAAATATAGACGAAATGGCAGAGCTACTTGACGAAGTATCAGAAAGCCTGGTGGGCTACTGGCATGACGTAGGGCACGCTGAAGTGCAACAGCAGCTTGGATTTAGCTTGCATGAAGAATGGCTCTCACGATTCAAAGACAGGATAGTCGGCATCCACTTACACGACATTCGTGGCATTTCCGATCATCAAGCCCCAGGAAAGGGAAATATGAATTGGGAAATGGTGGCCAAATACTTACCCCCGGGAATAGTAAAAGTTTGCGAAATCGGCGAGTGGAATGACGAAGAGCAAATGCGAGGAGTAGTCAGATTCCTTCAAAAGAAAGGGATAGTAAACTAGCTGGAAGAGCTGAATGAATTTAATAGATATTCGACGGAATTTAGCCTATCGTATTACCAATCCCATAGTAATGATTTTGAGTAAAAGCGGGATAACGCCCAATGCGCTTACCTTTGTCAACCTGGCCCTGAATGTAGTTGCGGCCTATGTTATCGCTACAGGGCACTTTCTTCTTGGCGGGGTTTTAGTCCTGGTTTCAGGCTTATTTGACCTCCTTGACGGAGCCTTAGCTCGCTTCACCAAGCAAACTACAAAGTTTGGCGCTATTCTGGATTCAACAGTTGACCGCATTTCTGAAGCAGCGATTCTCTTGGGTCTCTTGATTTGGTATTTAGGTCGCGGAGGCAGATTAGAAATTGTGCTTATTTTTGCCGTCTTAATTGGCTCTTTTCTGGTCAGCTATATAAGAGCTAGAGCAGAAGGGCTCGGTTGGCAATGTCAGGTTGGCTTGTTTACAAGAGCAGAACGGGTTATAGTATTAGCCATAGGTTTGCTGATAAATCAGATTTTTATTGCTTTATGTGTTCTGGTGGTCTTTGTCTTTATCACTGTAGTTCAAAGGCTGGTTTACCTATGGAAGCACGGAGAAATTAAAGGAGATTAAGTGGCCGTTATAGCTATTGTGGGAGGGCAGTGGGGTGATGAAGGTAAAGGGAAGATAATCGATCTCTTAGCTGAGAAAGCGAAGATAGTAGCTCGTTTCTCCGGGGGAGATAATGCTGGTCACACTGTAATCAACCCTTATGGCGAGTTTCGGCTGCATCTCGTCCCTTCGGGCATTTTTTACCCCCAGGTAACTTGCATTATCAGCAATGGTGTAGCTATTAACCCAGCAGTACTTCTTAAAGAAATAGATGACTTGCAAAACCACGGCATAGGTATAAGTCGCCTTTTTATTAGTGCTCGTGCTCACCTGATCATGCCCTACCACATCCTCCTCGACAGACTGGAGGAAGAAAGGCGCAGTAAAGGAGCATTGGGCACCACACTCAGAGGAATCGGCCCTGTCTTTGCTGATAAAGTAGCTCGCCTGGGAATTCGTGCTGGAGATTTGTTAGATAAGGATGTATTTCTGAGCCGCTTGAAGTCGGCTCTGGAGCTCAAGAATATTATCCTGACCAAAGTGTACCAAGTTTCACCTCTATCACTGGAGGAGATCTATCAACAATATTGTCATTATGGAGAGCGGCTTGTCCCTTTCATCCGAGAAACTAGCTCCATAATTCGCGAAGCGGCAACGAAAGGAGAGTTTGTTTTGTTAGAAGGTGCCCAGGGAGCTTTACTTGACCCTGACTTTGGCACCTATCCCTATGTGACCTCTTCTTCACCGTTGGCCGGGGCAAGCTGTATTGGAACAGGCTTGGGCCCAAGGGAAATCGATCGTGTGGTGGGCATATTTAAAGCATATAACACTAGAGTCGGTGCCGGACCCATGCCTACAGAGCTCAAAGACGAAATTGGTGACTTAATACGAGAGAAAGCTCGTGAGTATGGCGCTACCACAGGAAGGCCACGAAGATGCGGCTGGTTTGATGCTGTGGCAGGTCGCTTCAGCGTTCAAATAAATGGCCTTAGTGATATAGCTCTAACTCACCTCGATATCTACGATGGTTTCCCCTCAATTAAAATATGCACCGCCTACAAATTTAATGGCGATGTCCTAACTTCTTTCCCTAGAGATGTAGCCATATTGGAAAAATGCCAACCTATCTACGAAGAATTGGATGGTTGGCAAGAATCAATAAGTGGAATTCGAAATTTTGAAAAGCTGCCGGTGCAAGCTCACAATTATATGTCCCGGCTTGAAGACCTGCTTTCCTGCCCCATCAACCTCGTTTCCGTAGGACCAGATAGGAAGCAAATAGTATTGGTTAAAGACTTCTTCACCCGATAACCATCAGCCTCAACCCTGGGGGATAGGCAAATCTATCTTATAGTTCTTTAGTGTTGCCTTTATAAGATCGGCTGATTTCCCGTCGGGCTCCATTAGAGGCAAGCGAGGTTTGCCCACTGGAAAACCTACATAATTCATAGCCCACTTGACAGGCATGGGATTGGAAACGATGAACAGGGCATTTACCAGAGGTAATAACTGGCGGTGCATCTTGGCTGCTTCTTGAAGCTTACCACCAAGGAACTTCTCCATCATATCCTTTATCTGGATTCCTACTAGATTAGAGGCGACGCTAATCACGCCATAACCGCCCAAAGCGAGTATAGGGAAGGTATCACTGTCATTGCCGCTGTAAACTAAGAAATCCTCTTTTGTTCTATGAATAATCTCAGCTATCTGCCCAAGATTGCCACTGGCTTCCTTCACACCCACGATATTGTCAATTTGGCTCAGCTTGATTACCGTATCAGCAGCAAGGTTGGTAACCGTGCGTGATGGCACATTATAGAGAATGCAAGGCAAGGTGGTACTCTGAGCAATGGCTTTAAAATGCTCCCACAGGCCTTGCTGGGTTGGCCGATTATAATAGGGAACTACCAAGAGACAAGCATCGACACCAGTTTTCTCCGCTTCCTTAGTTAATTCCTGGCCTTCTTTTGTATTATAGCTGCCTGTGCCAGCGACTACTGTTCCACGGTTACCTAACGCTGATTTCGCTTCAGCGAAAAGCCGTAGCTTTTCTTCCTTGCTCAGAGTAGGAGACTCACCAGTGGTGCCCGAGACCACGACACCGTCGCTACCTGAATACAACAAAGCTAGAGCCAATTCCTTAGCTTGCTGGTAGTCAACCTCGCCCTGAGCATCAAAAGGCGTAACCATGGCGGTTAATAAGCGACCCAGTCTATTGTTGTTTTTACCTAACTTATTCATTTAACCCAGCTAAACTCTTCTCAAGGCTTATCCAACCTCTCTCTATCCCCTCCTCAGCAATTTGTACAGCATTTAGCGCTGCTCCTTTACGCAGATTATCAGCCACTATCCACATAACAAGTCCGTTGGGATGCGAGATATCTTTTCTAATTCGGCCTACAAATACATGATCTGACCCACTAGCAGCCCAGGGTTGAGGGTAAAAACTGACGGTGGGGTCATCAAGTACCCTGACTCCAGGAGCTTGAGCCAAAATCTTCCTCGCTTCTTCAGTGGTGATGGGCGAACTGAATTCTACGTTAACTGCTTCACTATGCCCAAAGTAAACAGGAACTCGGACGCAAGTAGCCGAAATAGCTACGCCTTCAGCATGCAGTATCTTCCGCGTTTCTTCCACCATTCTCTGTTCTTCTTTAGTATATCCATTATCCAAAAAGACACCGATTTCTGGCAGTACATTAAAAGCTATTTGATGAGAATAGACGTGAGGACAAATCCGGCGCCCTTCCAAAACTAACCGCGCTTGATTTGTCACTTCTTTCAGAGCAGCACCGCCACTACTTGATACTGCTTCGTAAGTGCTCACTACAATTCTCTTTATGGGATTGATTCTGTGCAAGGGATGAAGCGCTACCACCATTTGGATTGTGGAGCAATTCGGACTGGCAATTATCCCCTTATGCCATTCTATATCCTCAGGATTGACCTCTGGGACTACCAGAG
>CAZZAC010000065.1:0-6684 GCA_964652095.1 uncultured Dehalococcoidales bacterium
CTTCAATAGGCACGCCATCAGTCCGATAAATCGGACCTCTGACTGCTTGTAAGCATAGGGTTTCAGATTCTATTTCACTCCCCTCCCGGGGTGCTTTTCACCTTTCCCTCACGGTACTGGTTCACTATCGGTCATCAGCAGTATTTAGCCTTGGAGGATGGTCCCCCCTGCTTCCCACAGGATTCCACGTGTCCCGTGGTACTCAAGAACACAAGCAGAGACTTTTCTTTTTCGTCTACCGGACTATCACCTTCTACGGTTGCCCTTTCCAGAAGCATTTGACTAAGGAAAAGTTTTGTCACTCTGTGGCAGACCTTGGAATCTGCCCCTTGCGTCTTACAACCCCAAAATAGCTTAGGATCCAAGCCCACTTAGCTATCCTGGTTTGGACTTTTCCCCTTTCGTTCGCCACTACTCAGGGAATCTCTTTTGATTTCTCTTCCTCAGGTTACTAAGATGTTTCAGTTCACCCAGTTCCCCCTCGCTTTAGCGAGTGCTTGGGTTTCACCCAAGCGGGTTGCCCCATTCGGGAATCCCCAGCTAAGCTAGCTAGACAGCTGACTGAGGCTTTTCGCAGTCTTGCCACGCCCTTCTTCGGCTGCTGATACCAAGGCATCCACCCTATGCTCTTTCTCCCTTGACTCACGCCAGACAGAACACAAAACCTATTCAATTGTTAACGTACGAAATTATTCTCCGTTTAGGAGTATGCTCATTATACAGCAGGGCTTTTTTGTTGTCAAATAAACCCCAAAGCCGGGGCTACTTATTTTTCGCTAAATTTAATATTTTTAGTTTCCGAGGACAGAATCTGTCAATATGTCATTGCGAGCCTGATTTCTTCTCCTTTGACGGGATAGGATTAAGAGTATGTCCTGAGTCTATCGAAGGATGAGGATGATGTGCCGAAGAGGCAGCAAACCCATTCTCCACCACGTCATTGCGAGCTCTTGAAAGGTGCGTGCAATCTCACCCTCACCAGCCCCACCGGGATTGCAGACCCTGCGCAGCTGCTCTACGCCAGCTAGCATAAATAAGGTGAACTGCCCTCATCATATGGCCTTCTTCTTTTTACCACCCTGACGTTTGGCTTCAGGAGTAGAGAGCGACTTGTACTTGGCCGCCTGTTTCATAAGCTGGGCCATGTTTTCCATCTCATTTCCCTTCACTACCTCTGCAGCCTCTCCAGAACCGAGATAATCATATGTCTTGTCTCTTAGTGTCTCGAGCAGCTTGATCAAGGTATGTTTGTCCTTATCCGATAGTGGCGATAGGATCTCCTGGATGAGCCCCCAGCCTGCTGCACTTGCCAGTACATAGACCTTCTCCGCCTTGCTGGTCATAGTCAGAAATACTGTCCTGCGGTCCTTCCTGTCTCTTACCCGTCTGACCAGACCAGCTTTGACCATGCGGTCGATTATCATACTGATGCTGTTCGTGCTAAGGTCTAACCACCGGGCTACGTCGGTTGGCCTTACAGGACCATCGATGTGTTTCATAGCCATAAGCACCCCATGCCGCTCCGTAGTGATCCCGTGTTCATTAAATACTCGGTCCTCACACCTCGAAACCAGGTTGTGGGTTTGGCGCAGCAGGACCCACACCCCCTTATCTAGATTTTCGAACTTGAACTTTATCGGCATATTTACCTCCTCTTGACTATTTCATGGAACCTTTGCTCGTTTGGGCCGCTTCTATTATAACAACTGCTGTCTGTTTACAACAAATCAACATAACTCAATAATAGCTTTCTCCAATCCGTGCAGCCCTACATTGTGTAAATTATGATTCACTCAAAACATGCTAAAAAGAAGAAGAACCTCGCCACAACAGATAAGAAGCGCCCCACAATGGCACACTGAGGCACTTATTCCAGAGGCATGTTATCTATCAACCGCGTTTTGCCTATCTTGACGGCTAAGGAAGCCAATGCTGGCCGGTCAATCAAGTTCAATTCTTCCAGTGTTCCGGCATCAGCAATGCTGACATAATCAATTTGGGCCAGAGGTTCTTTTTGGATAAGTGTAGTCATTTGCCGGCGAATGTTTTCAGCATCTTTTTCTCCACCCTTCCCTAATTGCCAAGCTAACGTAAGAGCCTTGAACAATATCGTGGCTGCCCGGCGCTCTTTGGGGCTAAGGTAAATATTGCGACTGCTCATAGCCAGACCATCGCTCTCCCTGTCCGTAGGCACAACTACGACTTCTACCCCCATGTTGAGGTCAGCCCCCATTCTCTTAATGACCAACACCTGCTGAGCATCTTTCTGCCCGAAGTAAGCCCTTGATGGCTGGATAATGTTGAATAGCTTGGCTATTACGGTGGCTACGCCTCTAAAGTGCCCCGGACGAGATGCTCCCTCAAGTCGTCCGGTTACCTTTTCCACATCTACCCAGCTACTAAATTCGGGGGGGTACATCTCCTCATCGGAGGGTACAAAGACGATATCTGCCCCCCCTCCCCTCAACAATTCCAGGTCCCCATTAAGGTCTCGGGGGTAAGCGCCAAAATCTTCCCTGGGACCAAATTGAGTGGGGTTAACGTAAATACTAACAATAACAGCGGAATTTTCTATTCTGGCCTGCTTGATTAAAGCCAGATGTCCTTCATGAAGATAGCCCATAGTGGGAACGAAGCCCACTGTGCCGCTGAGCTTCTGCCTTAATGCCCTTATCTCAAATATAGGCCCTACTACCTGCATGCCGCTAGCCTTCAGTCTTTAGCTGTTTGATGAGGCTCTTATCCATGGTGTAGCTCTGCTCCTTAGTGGGGAAACTAAGAGATTTAACCTCAGACATGTAACTAGAAACAGCAGCCTTAATTTCTCCGGCTAACCTGGCATATTGCTTGGCATGCTTGGGTACGAATTCAGTATAAAGGCCCAGAAGATCGCTGATTACCTGGACTTGACCATCACAATCTGGTCCGGCGCCGATGCCAATCGTGGGGATAACCAGCTTTTGAGTAATCAATTTGGAAAGAGGTGCTGGAGTACATTCCAGAACAATCGCAAAAGCGCCAGCTTCCTCCAAAATACGGGCATCGTTAAGCAACTTTTTGGCTTCCTCCATTGCCTTCCCCTGTACCTTAAATCCTCCCAATTGATGGATAAATTGCGGAGTAAGCCCAATATGCCCCATAACCGGGATGCCACAGTCGACAAGGCGTCTGACTTTCTCAGCCACGACCTCGCCCCCCTCTAACTTCACCGTCTGAGCGCCCCCTTCCTGAATAAACCTTGCTGCATTATGTAAAGCATCGGAAACGCTGATATGATAGGTCATAAACGGCATATCGCCTATTATTAAGGCCTTCTTAGCTCCTCTCACTACAGCTTTGGTATGATGAATCATCTCCTCCATGGTCACCGGGATAGTTGACTCATAGCCCAACATCACCATCCCCAAGCTATCCCCAACCAATATCAAAGGCACACCAGCTTCATCAACCATTTTAGCCGTCACATAGTCATAAGCGGTAAGCATAGGTATTTTTTCTTTCCTTTGCTTCATCTCCTTTATCTCGGTAATAGTAACCCGCATTGTCTCCCCCTAAACATAGTAATCAGGAGTCAGTAATCAGGATTTAGCAATCAAAGGTCACCCCTACTGGCTACCGACTTCTGAATTCTTTCCCATTGAGGAACCACAGGTAAAGGCTCAACGATTCTGTTTTGCCTATCCACACGAACTATGCTGGGAGTCATGCTAATCGCCTCATCATCAGGAACCTGACAATAAGAGAGTATGATAACTATGTCGCCCTTGGCCACCAGCCTGGCGGCAGCACCATTGATACCAATAATCCCTGAATTTGCCTCACCTTCGATAGCATAAGTGCTGAACCTGGCCCCATTGTTAACGTTTAGCACCTCCACCCTTTCGAAGAGCAAGATGTCGCTGGCCTCCATGAGAGACCTGTCAATAGTGATACTGCCTTCGTAATCCAAATCGACTTGGGTAACCCGGGCTCGGTGGATTTTACTTTTCAGCATAGTTCTCATTTTCTACCTCCCTAAGCATAAAGTTTCTTTATTTACTTTCTCTGGAAAGAAAGTAAAGTTTTCATTTCTTCTGCCTTCTGTTCATTGACCTTGCCTTTAGCTAAAGCAATAGGAATAGTCTGAAGTCCTAGCTCCTTATAGGTAGTGAGCAAAGAAGGGCTCCTGGCCTCAAGAGCGCTCAAGTGCTTCTCTACGGTGCCTAAATCCCCGCGGGCCACAGGACCGGTGAGGCAGTCAGGCAAGCCGATATTGTCAATATTGTTTATCGTCCCTTTGAGTAAGGGCAGCAAGGCCCTGGTCGCCTCCTTCGACGGGACCCCGAAGTCCCGCCACAAATCCAGCGCCACCTTAACCAGGGTCACCAGATAATTACAAGCGAAAACGGCGGCTGCGTGATACAGCACTTTGTCCCCGGGCTTAAGTCCCACCCAGTGGCCGTTCAGGAGGTGAGTTAACTCCTTTAGCGTTAATAATAGTGGCTCTTCGGCTTCCAGGGCGAATGTAGAGCCAGGCAAGTTTTCTATGGCCTGGTCAACATCGGCAAAAGTCTGCAAAGGATGAAAGGAGCCAACAGTCGCCCCAAGTTTTTTTGCTGATTCCAGAATATCCAGTGAATGAGCGCCACTGCAATGGAGGACGCTCTGTCCTTCATGCCACTGAACTTCACTGCACACCTGGGCTATAACATCATCAGGAGTGGTGATGAAGACCATCTCAGCAGCCTCTGCCAGTTCCTGAGCTGTATGGCAAACCTGGCAGTTGGGCACCAGCCTGGCTAGCTTCTGTGCCGAGGACAAAGTCCGACTGGATACAGCCACCACTGGCCATCTCTTTTGAGAAAGTCTTACTGCCAGAGCAGTGCCCGTCGTTCCAGCGCCAATAAAGCCTGTCTTTAGCATCTTTTTACGTCCTTAGCCGCTGGCACACCAGCTAAAGTTTCCGCCTTTAGAATTGCTCTAACTATGGCTCCGGCGACAACCTCAGCAGCTGCTGCCCCCAGAGCACTAAGGTCAGCTTCCTTCTCACCTGAGGAAAGAGCGAATAAAGCATCGCCATCATACATGGTATGGCATGGGTCAATAGTGCGCGCAATGCCAACCTGGGCTACGCGAGCCAATTTGTTTGCCTCAGCTTTACTAAGTTTGGCATCGGTAGCCACCACACCGATTACGGTATTAAAAGGCGGAACTACATCCTTAAACCCGCCTTTCCATAGCTCGGATGTAGATAAGAATCCACTCCCGTCCGGCTTGCGAGGTCCAGCCAGGATTTTCCCCGTTCCCGGTTCAATCACATCTCCAACGGCATTTACCACTATCAAGGCAGCGACCACAATATCTCCGACTATTTTTTGACTGGCAGTCCCCAAACCGCTTTTGACCGCTCTCTCCACACCAAGAATCTTGCCCACTGTTGCCCCGGTGCCACCACCAACACACCCCTCAGCTACTTTGCCATTAGTAGCACCCAGACAAGCTTGATAACCCTCATTAGCTCCGGGCCTGATTTTAGAATCACCTATATTCAGGTCGAAAATAATGGCTGCTGGCACAATAGGCACCCTCCCAGCGCTGGTTTCATAACCAAATCCCCGTTCCTCCAAATACCTCATAACGCCGGTAGCAGCATCCAGACCAAAGGCGCTGCCACCACTGAGAACGATAGCTTGAACCTTTTCCACTAGATTTCCCGGCCGGAGCAGGTCTGTTTCCCTGGTCCCCGACGATGAGCCACAGACATCAACGCCGGCCACAACCCCTGATTCACAAAGTATTACCGTGCAGCCTGTCACTGCCTTTTTATCGGTATAATGCCCGACCTTAATTCCTGAAACATCCGTTATAGCGCTATACATAACCATAAACTAAAAAACCCTCTCGGCATAACCGAGAGGGTTTTCACAACAACTCTCCTTGTCCGTCTCGGTCACTGTCGATCCAAGCGGAACCTTTAATTATCCAGTTCTCCAGCTCACTGCCTCAAGGGTCAATGGCTATTTTGTATGATAACAAATCCGTTTTACTCTGTCAATAGTGTATCATGTACTGCAGCTAGAATCAGCAGTTTGGTCAATCTTGATGACCTCGTTTAGCGCCGATATAGCAGCCTCTAGTTGACTATCGTCAGGTTCCCTGGTGGTTATAGCTTGCAACATCAGCCCCGGGGCCAGGAGAATTCGGACTATCTTGTTATTGATGTGGCTTGCCCCGAATTTCATGATTTCATAGCTAATAACAGCGATAACCGGGATGAGGGCTATGCGGGACAGTATGCGTATCCATAGGGTTGGCTGACCAACCAGGGCGAAGACAAAGATAGCTACGATTAAAACGATAAATAAAAAGGCGGTGCCGCAGCGAGCATGGGCAGTAGAATAATTCTTAACCGACTCCACTTCCAAAGGGACGCCTGCCTCATAGGCATTCACTACTTTATGCTCGGCTCCGTGGTAAGCAAAGACCCTTTTAATATCAGGTATTAAACTCATAACCTTGAGGTAAGCGATGAAAATGCCAATACGGATAAGTCCCTCAAAGACAACACTCAGTAAGGCAGAATCGATGTAAGGGTCAATAAGGTAGCGGGTGGCGAAGAGAGGAACCATGAAGAAGAGAGCTACACCCAGAGCAAGGCTCACGGCTACGGTCCCCCACAAAAGCGCTGTAGGTATTTTCTCTCCT
>CAZZAC010000066.1:0-6644 GCA_964652095.1 uncultured Dehalococcoidales bacterium
ACAGGTAATTTTTTTGTGCCATGATTACACGTAATCGGATAAAATTCTCGGAAAAACAAGCAGTTCTAATATGGCAACAAGTGGTGGGAAGGGAGCTGACCTCCTCGGAAGACGAGCTATTCAGTGTAATCTATCCTGGAAGGACTAATGGTGATAACGGCCCCGATTTTCGGGATGCAGTTATTGCAAATAAATCTCATTTGACGAAAGGGGATGTAGAGGTTCACGTTAAATCCAGCGATTGGTATAGCCATAAGCATCATGCTGATGCTGAATATAATAATGTCATCCTTCATGTTGTGATGTGGCATGATTGTAATTCAGCTACCTTACTACAAAGCGGCAAGCCAGTTCCCGTGCTATGTCTGGCGAAGGCATTGCGGCACCAAGCCTACTTACTGCCCTACCAGCTTCCTTGCTTCCGGATACTGGATCACGTGGATAGGCAAACTTTAGGAAAGCTATTGAACACTGCCGGTGAAGAAAGGTTTAAGCAGAAGGCGATGCATTTTAAAGCAGAGTTAAAACAAGAAGAGGTGGGGCAGGTGCTTTTCCGGGGCATGATGAGGGCTCTGGGTTATGCTAAAAACACAAAGCCCTTTGAAGACCTTGCCGACAGAATGCCCCTCAATTCCATCGAATCCAGAGAGGGCCTGGCCACGAAGCAAGCTTTGTTGTTAGGCACAGCCGGGCTATTACCTTCTCAAAGATGTCAAGGTAAGTTTGCCAGGGAAAAAGAAGTCCGGGAATTGGAGCAAATATGGCAGTCGGCGGGTCAAAAAGTTAAAACCATGAAGGAAGGTGACTGGAACCTCTCACACATATACCCCAACAATTCTCCGGTGCGGCGCATTGTCGCCCAGAGCTGCCTTCTTGAGCGTTACTGCCAGGGAAAACTGTTAGCAGGGATATTGCAGCTGGTGAAAGAAGCACCCCTGCCCGGTGGGCACCGCGTACTTGAGAACGGCCTGACTGTAACTGGCGATGGCTACTGGCGGGACCATTTCGATTTTGATGTCAGAAGTAAAACAAAGATATCGGCTATTTTAGGAAATAGCAAAGCAGGTGAAATTGCAGTAAACGTGATATTGCCCTTTGCTTTATCTTGGGGAGAATTAGCTAATGAGGCGCAGCTAACAGAGAACGCTATAGAGCTTTACCGTAATTACCCCAAATCGGCTGAGAATTGCATAACGCAGCATATGAAGATGCAGCTTTGCCTTGAAAAATCTATTGATTTCACTGCCTGTCATCAGCAAGGCTTAATTCATATCTTCAGGAACTATTGTCGTGAGGGAAGATGCGGACAGTGTCCTCTGGTTGGATAACCGGGCCCACAGGATAGTGACAAACTTCCAAAAACGAGTTATCATAAGAGCAAGGGCAGTGCGCGGTCAAGGGAAAGTTGAGAGACATGCTGATTCCTTGGCACGACATTCCACCGAAGGAATAGCCGTTAAAGAGGTGCGCATTTTCACATTGAACATCCGGGATGAGGTCAGTCTTCGTCCCGGCGATGGAGTCCACCCAAGGAGTCTCCAAATTTGGAGACTCCTTTTTCTCTGACATGCAGAAGGAGGTGATAAATTACTGATTTCGAAAAAACGCTCACGGAATGCCTGGAATCTAGACAAGCGTTCGAACGGATGGTTATCGTGAATGATGAGAGAATAGGACTTGAAGTCAGTGTTGTTATTCACGATACCACGCTGGGTCCGGCTCTGGGTGGGACTAGATGGTATCCCTTCCCCACGAGGACGGAGGCTCTTGTTGATAATCAACGCCTAGCGAAAGACATGACCTACAAGCTGGCCCTGGCCGTGGGCGCGGATACTGAATTGGCGCGAGCCGGTGTTAGTTTCGGCGGTGGTAAGGCAGTGATTCGAGGCCAGCCAACGCAAGACAAAGACAGGAGAAAGGAACAGCTACGAGCTTATGCAGCACTCATGAACAGCCTTGCAGGCGCATTCGTGACTGCGGTCGATGTAGGAACCTCTGTAGAAGATATGATAACAATGAAGGAGGTGACCAAATGGGTAGCCGGGCTGCCGAAGGAAATGGGAGGAAGTGGTGACCCCTCACCAGCGACGGCTCACGGAGTTGTCTGGGGAATGAGAGCTTGCCTGGAAGCAGTGTTTGACACTGATTCGTTTCCGGGCAAGACTGTCGCCATTCAAGGCATTGCTGGAAAAGTGGGTAGCATCTTAGCCAGAGACTTGGCCCGCCAGGGAGCCATACTTATTGGCTCAGGAGGCGTAAACCAGTCAGCCGCTCAGAAAATCGCTACAGAAGTAGGTGCCAAGCTCGTTCCCCCAGACGAAATATACGAACAACAATGTGATGTGTTCGCGGCTTGCGCTCTGGGCGGGACACTCAATGATGACACCATCCCCAGACTGAGGTGTCGCATCACGTGCGGGGGAGCGAATAATCAGCTGTGGGAACCTACCCGGCATGCGGCAATGCTGCAGGATAGAGGAATCTTACATGCCCCCGCGTTCTGGATCAACGCCGGAGGGGTAATAAACGTCGCTCATGAGCTCCATCCAAGAGGGTATTCTCAGGAAAGAGCCTTCGCAGACGTAAAGAAGATCTATGACCGAGGCAAGACGATAATCGACATTTCGCAGAAAGAAAAGGTGCCCCCTTACACTGTCACTGTCAGGCTGGCTGAAGATAGGATTCGAAAGGCTAGCAGAACAGCCTACCCAGCAACACATAGATGATCCAAGATAGACCTTCGACATGCTCTCAGACAAGGCACACATATGCCAAAAGGAACTGTAGTAATTGATCGAGAGCGGTGTAAGGGCTGCGGGCTGTGCATCGCCTTCTGTCCCGAGGATGTGCTGGCCTATTCGGCCGAGTACAACCCAAGCGGCTACAACGTCGTTTACATGAAAGAACCTGAACGTTGCATCGGATGTGCCTTCTGTGCCCAGACATGCCCCGACATAGCGATCGAAGTCTACCGAGAGAAAAAATCAACAGCAAAGGAACTAATACCATAGACAAGATCCTGATGACGGGAAATGAGGCTATGGCCGAGGCGGCTATTTGCGCAGGCTGCCGCGCTTACTTCGGCTACCCCATTACCCCCCAGAACGAGATACTTGAATATATGGCGGCTCGGATGCCCGCTGCCGGCGGGGTGTTCGTCCAGGCGGAGAGCGAAGTGGCAGCAATCAATATGTGTTACGGAGCATCAGCAGCCGGGGTACGTACCATGACCTCGTCGTCCAGTCCGGGCATAAGCCTTAAAATGGAGGGAATATCTTACCTCGCCGGTGCGGATTTGCCCTGCGTGATCATCAACGTGGCACGCGGCGGCCCTGGTCTAGGCAACATAGCCCCGGCTCAGGGAGATTACTTCCAGGCAACCAAGGGAGGAGGACACGGCGACTACCACATCATTGTCCTCGGACCTGCCACCATCGCGGAGGCGATTGAACTGGTGATGCTAGCGTTCGACCTAGCAGACAAACATCGCGTTCCGGTGATGGTCCTGTCTGATGGCATGATGGGTCAGATGATGGAGCCTGTCGCCCTCCCGGAACCCATTGATCCAACTTCATTGACAGCCAAGCCTTGGGCACTTACCGGCGCCAGTGGTCGCGATCCCAATGTGATTACGAGTTACGCCTTGGACCCCGGGGACTTGAACCGCATCAATACCCAACGCCAGACCCGTTACCGCCAGATAGAAGAGAAGGAGGTACGTTACCGAGAAACCGAGACTTCTGACGCGACTATTGTCATAGTTGCCTATGGCACGGTGGCTCGAATCGCTAGGACGGCAGTCACAGCGGCTCGGAGTCAGGGTATCAAGGTCGGCCTGGTGCAGCCTATCACACTGTGGCCCTTCCCATACGCGCCACTTCGCGCGCTCTCCAGCCAGGTCAGTCCCATCCTCACTGTGGAGATGAGTGCAGGCCAGATGGTAGAAGATGTGCGCCTGGCAGTCGCTGACCGGGCTGAGACCCCGTTCTATGGTGAGCTCGGTGGAGTGGTGCCCACGCCTAAAGACATCCTAAGGGAGGTGAAGCGTAATGTCAGTTAACATGCAGAACATGATCAAGGTTTTCGAGCGGCCTCGGAGCCTTACCGACGCCCAGTTCAGTTATTGCCCTGGTTGCCATCACGGATTGGTCGCGCGAATCATCGCCCACACCATAGACGAGCTGGGCATCCAAGACCGCGTCGTAGTCGTGGCCTCGGTCGGGTGTTCAGTCACCATGTACGAATGGTTTCGCTGCGACGGCATCCAGGCGGCCCATGGCCGCGCTTCCGCGGTGGCCAGCGGGATCAAGCGAGTCAACCTGGACTTGATCGTTTTCACCTATCAGGGTGATGGCGACCTGGCTGCCATTGGCACGGCAGAATCAATCCATGCCGCCAATCGCGGTGAGAATATAACCGTAGTCTTCATCAACAACCAGATCTACGGAATGACTGGAGGACAGATGGCGCCCACCACCCTCATCGGGCAGCGGGCAACCAGTTGTCCCGACGGGAGAAATGCCCAGCTAGCTGGCTATCCGATTCCTTTTGCTGAGATGATTGCCCAGCTGGAAGCCCCGGTCTATGTCACCCGTCAGGCACTCTACGATCACAAGCGAATCATGGCGGCAAGTCGGGCGATCAAGAAGGCCTTCCAATACCAGATTGAGGGCAAGGGATATTCGCTGGTGGAGATGCTTACCAATTGCCCTACCAACTGGCGGATGAGTCCAGTTGAGGCTAACGGTCACCTGCTGAATGAAGTAGTTAAGGTATTCCCACTTGGCGACCTTGTGGACAGGGGCTAGCATGGAGAAATCATTTATATTTGCCGGCTTCGGCGGCCAAGGAGTCATCCTGGCGGGGAAGATCCTAGCCCAGGCAGCTGCAGACTCCGGATTGCAGGTGACCTGGCTTCCCTCCTATGGACCGGAGATGAGAGGAGGGACGGCGAATTGCACCGTACTTCTTTCTGATGAGCCAATCGGCTCGCCTGTGGTGGACAACCCGACCGTTCTGGTCGCCATGAACTTGCCTTCTCTCGACAGGTTCGAGAAGACTGTGGCTGAGGCAGGCACAATACTGGTCAATTCTTCACTTATCACCCGCCCGACAGAACGCAATGATGTGCGGGCGCTGAGCGTGCCAGCAAGTGACATTGCTGTGTCACTAGGCAACTCCCAGGCAGCCAACATGGTGGCGCTTGGCGCAATCATTAAGGCTACGGGGACAATCCGGCTCGAACTGATAAAGAGCGCGATGTCCAGGATGCTCAGTCACAAGGATAGCGCCAAGCTCGTAGCGGTGAACAAGCAGGCACTGGAGGCAGGATACAACGTTGTCTAGAGGTGCGCTAAAGAACAGGACTTCGGACTTGTGACGACGTGCTCTCCAGCACTATCTTGCCTCATCCTGGAGAAAGCAAGCTTCAAGTTTCTCTGCTGTACACCGCTAGCCTGACACGAGGTCATACGCGAGCGTGTCACAGGTAGTTGGGCAAGTCGCGCTTGTTGTCGTCGAGAAGCGTTACCCAGAAACTACGTTGTCTGAAGTATGAGCAACTGGAGGAAACTCTCGACAATGTCCGCCACCCTCTTGAGAGAACCTCAGGTCCGGGCTCAAAAATCGTCGACCCAGCCGACAACCCCTGAACCTGGATTCACACAGGTGAGGGCAAAGTCCTCATTGGAAACCAGGCCTGACTCTGGAATATCATTAAGGCCACCCATGGATTTTTGCCCATTTCTTATCGCTTCCTCAATTGCTGCCTCGATTGCTACTGTAAGAGTTGCTACCTCTTCTTGGAGGCGTTTTGCTTCCATCTCCAATTTCTTACTCCCTTGATTGGCTATTACCTTCAGTATCAAAATCTTAATAAAAGTTCTACAGCCTGTCTATGACCCAAAAGTCCCACACCTGGGCATCAAGGTTTTCCTGCTATAGCCTAAAAGTCCTAAGGAGAGGGATTTTTCACTCTTGATATAAAGGCAAAATGAACTTAATTGAACAAAGTAAATAGGTAAATAGTCCTAGCAGCAAGATTTCAAAATGGGGTTTAATTATTTAACCTGAAAAACGAAGCTTTTCAGGGAGCTACTGAAGAGGTCAACCAAGGCTGAGGCTGGGCACTACATCCAGGTCATAACCGCTTATCTTGCCAGCCCGTAAATGATAATAGCCACAGGCAGCCACCATAGCAGCATTATCAGTACATAAGTGGGGAGGGGGAATAAGAACCGGGACTGGCGAGTTGGCAAGGAAATGCTGGGTTAATGTCTTATTGGCTGCCACTCCACCGCTCAGCAAAATTTGCTCCACCTTCAATTGCCTGGCGGCCTCAATTGTCTTGGCAACTAAAACATCGACTATAGCCAGCTGGAAGCTTGCTGCGACATCGGCAACTGAGACCCCTCCCTTGTGAACAAGATGCCACAAGGCAGTTTTCAAGCCACTGAAGCTGAAATCATGGCTTTCCTTGAGCCAGGCTCGGGGGAGAGGCAAGCAAGGAATTCCAGAGCGGGCTGCCTGTTCAATAGCTGGTCCCCCAGGATAGCCTAAACCCAAGATTCTAGCCGCTTTGTCAAAGGCTTCGCCAGCAGCGTCATCCCGGGTCCGCCCTAACTTTTCAAATTGCCCATGTCCCT
>CAZZAC010000067.1:0-6343 GCA_964652095.1 uncultured Dehalococcoidales bacterium
AATAGCTGGGGCGAGTAGTTACTCTCGTATTATTGATTTTGAGAGGCTTCGCTATGCAACTGATAAGGCAGGTGCCAAGTTATTGGTTGACATGGCTCACATAGCAGGGATAATAGCCGCTGGGCTTCATCCTTCCCCTGTATCCTATGCTCAAGTTACTACTGCCACCACGCAAAAGACCTTGCGGGGACCCCGGGGTGGCTTTATTTTATGTGATAAAGAGCTGGCTTCAGCTATTGATGCTGCAGTTTTCCCCGGGATGCAGGGTGGTCCTTCCATGCATATCATCGCCGCCAAAGCCGTATGCTTCTTTGAAGCTATGCAGCCCGAGTTTGTTGATTACCAGAAGTCAGTGCTGGAGAATGCCCGCGTTTTGGCTTCCGAACTCCAGAGATATGGGATGCGTATTGTTTCCGGGGGCACAGATAACCACATTGTCCTCGTTGACCTTTCCCCTCAGGGGATAAGCGGCAAGGATGCTGAGGAAGCCTTAGGGGCAGCGGGCATCTCGGTAAATAGAAATGCCATTCCTTTTGACCCCAAGCCACCAATGATTACAAGCGGTATCAGGCTGGGCACCCCGGCGGTGACCACGAGAGGTTTTGGCATAGAAGAGATAAAGCGCATTGCCTCTCTCATTGTCAAAGTGCTTTCTCCTTCGGGGGATAAGCGTGCCCAAGAACAAGCCCGCCAGGAAGTACGAGAGATGTGCCAACAGTTCCCCATTCCTGGGCTGGCATGAGACATCTCTTCCCTTAATTAGTTACCCCTAAAGGCTTCGTTTTCAGGAGGTATGGATTAATTTCTTTACTTGCTTTTACTAATCTTTCCCAAGAAACAGCGATGATTTCATGTTATAATCAAGTTAGTATTCAGATAGCTAAGAGGTAATGATGGACGAATTAAAAGTGTTCAGCGGCACGGCTCACCCTACCTTAGCAGGATCTGTGTGTGATTACTTAGGTATACCCCTGGGGGAGGTTGAGGTCTTCGAGTTTAGCAATGAGAATATTTTTGTGCGTATACTAGAGAATGTTCGGGAACGGGACATTTTCGTCATTCAACCTATCTGCTCTCCAGTTAACAAAAGCCTGGTCGAGTTACTTATCATGCTCGATGCCTTCAGGCGAGCTTCAGCGGGGCGAATTACCGCTGTCGTTCCCTATTATGGCTATGGCCGCACTGACAAAAAAGACCAACCCAGAGTTCCCATCACTGCTCGCTTGATTGCCGACCTGATTACTACCGCTGGAGCTAATAGATTGCTCACCGTAGACCTCCACGCCCCTCAAATTCAAGGATTCTTCACCATACCTGTGGATGAGCTCACCACTCGGCCCATCTTGGCTCAGTATTTCAAGGAAAAGGCTCTGGATAACCTGGTAGTGGTTGCTACTGATATTGGTATTTCCAAGGTAGCCCGTGATATGGCTGCTAAACTTGGAGCCCCCCTGGCTATCATTGAAAAGAGGCGCCTGGGAAATGTCGATGCCACTGAAACCCTCAACGTCATTGGCGAGGTTGAGGGAATGCATGCCCTGACGGTTGATGATGAGATTGATACCGCTGGTTCTCTGATCGGGGTGGTGAATGCTCTTTTAAAACAGGGCGTTACGAAAGTTTATGCCTGCTGCACTCACCCCGTTTTCTCTGGTCCCGCTATCCAGAGGATAGCCGCCAGCCCGGTGAAAGAGGTAATCGTTGCCGATACCATACCTGTCAATGACGATAAGAAACTGAACAAAATCACCGTCTTGTCCATAGCCTCGCTTATTGGCGAAGCCATTCACCGCATCCACACCGGCTTATCGGTGGGAGCGATGTTTGAGTGATAATGAAGTAGTCAGCAGTTAGCTGAAAACTGAGGGCTGATAGCCAAGAATGGTTAAGTGGTTTAGCAGTCTGTTTGATTCCAACGAGAAAGAAGTGAGGCACCTTCAGCCTCTGGTTGACCACATAAACTCGTTGGAGCCTGACTTTGAAAAGCTCAGCGACGCTGAGCTTCGAGCCAAAACTGATGAGTTTAAGGCACGAGTGAAGGATGGCGAGAGTCTGGATGAGATTCTGCCCGAGGCTTACGCTGCTGTTAGAGAAGCAGCCAAGCGAACCATAAGGCAAAGACATTTTGATGTCCAGTTAGTAGGGGGAATTGTCCTTCACCAGGGGAAGATAGCAGAGATGAAAACCGGTGAAGGGAAAACCCTGGTAGCTACCCTGCCTCTCTACCTCAATGCCCTCACCGGGCAAGGCTGCCATCTGGTTACCGTTAATGATTATCTGGCCAAGCGGGATTGCCACTGGATGGGTCCTATTTACCACGCCCTGGGTGTAAGCGTGGCTTGCATTAATGCCCAGCAAACAACCGACCAACCTGCACCTTCCTATATCTATGACCCCGGCTACGAGTCGGAAGACCAGAAGTGGAAGTTTCTCCGCCCTGTCACCCGCCGTCAGGCTTATGAGGCGGATATAACTTACGGCACCAATAATGAATTTGGTTTCGATTACCTCAGAGATAATATGGTCTGGGATTTGTCCCAACGTGTCCAGCGTTCCTTGAGCTATGCCATCGTCGATGAGGTGGATAACATTCTTATCGACGAAGCCCGAACACCGTTGATTATCAGCGGGGCTGCCGAAGAAGCAACTCAGAAATATTACGCCTTCGCCCAACTAGCATCCCGCCTGAGCAAAGACGCAGACTATACAATTGAGGAGCGAACACGCGCAGTCCACCTTACCGAGATGGGCATGACCAGTATGGAGAAGATGCTGAAGCATGAGGGCTTGCTCAAAGCACCTGACCTTTATGACCCTTCTAATTACTTTCTCACTCAATATCTGGACAGTGCCCTCAAAGCTCATGCCCTGTTCAGGAGGGACAAGGACTATGTGGTTAAGGATGGGCAGGTCATCATTGTGGATGAGTTCACGGGCAGGTTGATGTTCGGCAGGAGGTATTCTGAAGGACTGCATCAAGCCATCGAGGCCAAAGAGAGGGTAAAGATTCAACGAGAATCAGTTACGTTAGCTACTGTCACCTTCCAGAACTACTTTCGCATGTATCAAAAACTGGCGGGGATGACCGGTACCGCGACTACGGAAGCTGAGGAGTTCCACAAGATTTATGAGCTGGAAGTCGTAGTCATCCCTACGAACAAGCCCTTGATTCGCAGTGAATATCCTGACCAGATTTACAAGGACGAGAAAAGTAAATTTGCTGCCGTAGCCAGGGAAATCAAGCAATCAAATGACCAGAAAAGGCCAGTCCTTATTGGCACGACCTCTATTGAGAAATCAGAGTATTTATCTGACCTCCTGAAGAGAAATGGCGTTCCTCACCAAGTGTTAAATGCCAAACATCATGAGAAAGAGGCTGATATTATTGCCCAGGCAGGCCAGCCTGGCGCAGTGACCGTTGCGACCAATATGGCTGGAAGGGGTGTTGATATTATACTTGGGGGGACAGCGCCCGGTTATAAGCCCTACGAGGATTTAAGAGAATATGTTCTGAAAGACATAAGGACCTTTGTGGGAGACGGGTTAGCGTTTCTGAATGACCAAAAGGAAGATATGGGGTGGTCGGACGCATACAGGCAGAGACTAGCGGATGAAGAGAAAAGAATACGACAAATTCAGGAGCAATTAGGGCCGCTTATAGCAAGGTATTATCAGGAATTTGGGCAAGAAAATGAAGTGGCTGAAGGGGGAACCGAGCGGGAATTGGAACTGAAGAAGATCGAGCAGATGGAGGAGACGTTAAGGCAGAGTGTGGAAGGTTACTTGCGAGAATATGAAGAATGGGCGCAAGAAGTTGAAGAAAAACTGAAACGGAAGGCGGCAGAAGTTCAAAATCTGGGCAAAGATGCGTTATGGCAAAAAATCAAAGATCTACTCGGCCACAAAACGCAGAGAGAGCCGAAACAGTCTACTGATCTGATTTTGAAGAAAATCTTGGAAGTTAGAACGCAATTCAAAGAGTGGAGGGCGAGGAATAGAAATGTAGTTGAGCTGGGTGGGCTTCACATTGTAGGTACTGAGCACCACGAAGCCAGACGCATTGATAATCAGCTCCGGGGAAGGGCAGGAAGGCAGGGAGACCCGGGCAGTTCTCGTTTTTATGCTTCCTTAGAAGATGAAATTCTTCGCCGCTTTGGCGGTGAACGTGTTAAGGGAATTATGCAGTGGGCAGGTATGGATGAAAATAGCCCCATTGAGCATCCCTTTGCCACTAAGGCTATGACCAATTCCCAGGTCCAGACCGAAGGCTATCATTTCAATATTCGTAAACACCTTGTGGAATATGACGATGTCATCAACAAGCACCGCGAGGTGATTTATGCCGAAAGGAGAAAAATCCTCAGTGGCGCCGACCTTAAGGCAAATATAATATCTATGGTCCAGGATGAAATCCAAAGCCTGGTAGCCAGGCGTCTCAGCAATGTTAGCAACGAGCTGGAAGAGAAGCGATCTAATCTATCTGGCTTACTTGAGGATGTATCCACTATTTTCCCCCTGCCTCCGCAGTTCAGAAGCGATGGGCTTTCTGAACTCAGCGCCCAGCAAATCACAGAAAAATTGACTGATTATGCCATCGAGCTTTACACCCAGCGGGAGCAGGAGCTAGGCCCTGCTAATATGCGAATAGCGGAGAGGCTGGTAATGTTGCGAGTTATTGACCGGTTATGGATGGAGCACCTTACTGAAATGGAGCATCTGCGTCAGGGGATAGGTCTGCGGGCTGTCGGCCAGGAACAGCCGCTGGTAGTGTATAAGAGGGAAGGTCATGCCTCTTTTGAAGCGCTCTTAGCGGGCATTCAGCATGATGTTGCCCATAGTATTTACCACGTTGGTATTGCCAAGGAAGCTCCGAAGAAGAAGGAGGCGGTGATGGCGGGCAAAAAAGTTGGGCGTAATGACCCCTGCCCGTGCGGCTCAGGCAAGAAATATAAGTATTGCTGCGGGAAATAAAAAGCTTTGTCCCGACAAGTCGGGACTTGTGATTGCGAGCGAAGCGATCGGTGGCTATAAAAGAGAGGAGATACATGAAAAAATCATCGGAAGTTGAGGTCAAAATCGGCTTTTCAGTTGCAGACTTGGTCGCTGCGTTACGGCAGCTAAGCGACGAGGATAGAGAATTCTTTATTGAAAATCTCTTAGCCGCTACAAGCCCTGAGTATCTGGAAAGCATTGACGAGGCGCGGAGGGACTACAGAGAAGGAAAGACTACTCCCTATGAAAAGCTGTTCAGGGTATAAATTCCACTCCGATGAACTACAAGATTGTCTTCACTAAAAGAGCAATGAGGGATATTTCTAAATTGGAGCCAGAGATTAAAGAAAAAATGGGAGATGCCCTAAGAAGCTATGGTAAAGACCCTTTGAATCATGCTAGGAAGATGATCGATCCTTCTTTAGGAAGTTATAGGTTTAGAATAGGAGATTGCAGAGTCATATTTGACATTGAAGGTGATGAAATAATAGTGCTGCGTGTTGGCCACCGCAAGGAAATTTATCGAAGATAATGCTTCTAAATTCACTCTCCCTCGATGGGAGAGGATTAAGAGCATATCTTGAATTTATCGAAGAAGGAGGGTGCGATGCCAATTTATGAATATAAATCAAGAAACGGTGCTCACTGCAAGTTGTGTAAGAATAAGTTCGAGGTCAGGCAGGGGATAAACGATGAACCACTGAAAAGATGCCCCGAATGCGGTGCCGAGATAAGGAAGCTCTTTTCTCGCCCATTCCTGGGCCGAAAAGAATCCTTCAGCCATGAAGGCCCCTTGAATTATATGGAGGACGAGGCTGACGAATTAGGGCTGGAGGAAGACCTCGCCGAAGACGAAGTCTGGGAGTAATGGGAAGGTGCAGAAGGCGGCTGAGACCGCAGCGTTTGCTGTTTATCTTGGGCACTGTTTCGGGCAGTTACTGGTTAGTGCCAGAAGTGTGACCTGCTACGCGTGCTAAAGAAGCGAAAGAGAGAAGCCCAGCTTGTGTAGCTAATGTACTTAACGGAGTCGATTAAAAGGAGGAAGTTATGTCACAAAAAGTAACTAAGGAAGAACTTTTGGCCAAAGCAAAGAAGCCAGCGGAAGATGCTATGAAATTGCATGCATTCTATCGGGGTAAGATGCAGACAGTGCCCAAATGCCAGGTTCGTGATTTCAATGATTTTGCCATCTATTATACCCCCGGTGTTGCTGAGGCGTGCCGGGCGATAAAGGCAGATGTGTCGAAATTTGCAGAGTTAACTAACAGATGGAACACTATAGCTGTTGTTTCTGATTGCACCAGGGTGCTGGGACTCGGGGATATTGGTCCTAAGGCGGGCTATCCCGTAA
>CAZZAC010000068.1:0-6302 GCA_964652095.1 uncultured Dehalococcoidales bacterium
TGGCCGGGGACCTGGCAATGACACGCCGGTAGGATGCGAATTCCAGGGACACCATGCCAGTCAGGCCTACGACAAATCAGGTATCATGTCCCCAGAATACCTGAAGGAGGTTTTTCACTGCACAAAAGGGCGGAATGTGTGATGTATCGAATTATCGTTGAACAAAACTGACATTTGTGCAATCTCCTTGAAGCCAAAGCCACTGGAGTTTGGTGGAGAATAGTTGCGACATAACTTTTCGTCGCCAAGAGATAGCTCCGCTCCGACCAGAACCGGTGAGAGATTCAAGAGACACGGGGAGAGCTCGTCTACCGAGGGAGTGAACGATCTTCTCAAACTGCAAACGTTGTGCTACAATAAGAGCGACTGGGATGGGTTCTGGTCAGGGTAAGCAAGCCAAGCGTTGAATTTTCGCCGAACAAACTAACACAACCATAAATTCCGGGCAACAACTTCACGTGGTCTTCGTTAAAAAAGGGAAAAACCATGGATTCGATGAAAGAAGACGGCATCAACCTGGGTAGTGATGAGGTAACGGCTGAAGGCTTACTCAGCGATGAAGCCGAAATTGGAGATGTCAGCGCCATAGTTGAGAAAGTTGACGAGAAAGAAGAAATCGAAGAATTCCTTCCCGAGGAAGCTGAGGAGAGCAAGCCTCCGGCACCACCAGGGGACTATGAGGTAATTGACGACTCAATTCGTATGTATCTTCAGGAAATTAGCAGAGTGCCACTTCTAAATGTCAAGGAAGAGAAGTTACTATGCCGGAAGATAGAGCTGGGTAGATACGTAGAAAGGGTCAAGGATAACCACTTCAGGAAATACCAGGAATTCCCTTTACCCGTTGACATAGTTATTCACGTAATTTCTCAATTATCCAGGGCATATCCCGTTGTTCAGATTGTCGAAGAGCGTATTGGTATCGATCCCTCCAGCAATGTGGTAGAGACGATCAAGAATCCTGAATTTCGCTCCGCCATCGACGTTGTTATAGATCCATCGCTAATAGCTGCAATCGCTAAGGGGATAGATAAAGAGACCACTGCGGCCGAAGAAGCCATAGTAAATCTTTCCATAAACAGTCAACTTTTGCCCCCGCAATTGCTAGAGCTCCTGGCTAGAGATAAAACTTCATGGCAGAAACTAAAGGCCCTCCTGACTAACAACATGTTCCTGTCTCAACTCGATTCTCACAGCAGTGAGTGCAAAGCTTACTTTGAAAAGGTGAGGACCGAAGCAGAAGCATCAGAAAGGCACCTCACTGAAGCAAACCTGCGCCTGGTGGTTAGCATAGCTAAGAAGCATATCGCGCGTGGCATGCCCTTCCTTGATCTTATCCAGGAAGGGAATATTGGCCTCATCCGAGCTATAGAGAAGTTTCAGTATAGAAGAGGCTACAAGTTCAGTACCTATGCCACCTGGTGGATCAGGCAAGGTATCACTCGATCTATAGCTGACCAATCCCGTACCATCCGCGTTCCGGTACACATGGTAGAAGCAATTAACAAGCTATTACGCACAATGCGGCAGTTAGTTCAAGAACTTGGACGCCAACCAAGTTACGAGGAAATTGGCGGCCGCCTAGATATGCCGCCAGAAAGAGTAGAAGAAGTCATGGCTGTGTTTTTCCGTCAGCCAATGTCGCTAGACATGCCCATTGGCGAAGATGAAGATAGCCGTCTAGGTGACCTTGTTGAAGATCGCGGCAGTTTAGCACCAACTGAAGCCACTTCACAGCAGCTACTCAAAGAACAAATAGATAAAGTGCTCGATGAACTTACCGAACGAGAAAAAAAGGTGCTCCAGCTTAGGTTTGGCCTTAGAGACGGACGTGCTCGAACACTGGAAGAGGTGGGTAGAGAATTCAATGTAACTCGGGAAAGAATACGACAGATTGAAGGCAAGGCCCTGCGCAAGTTGCGTCATCCCGCCCGCAGTCGAAAGCTCAAGGGCTATCTAGACTGATTTACCTAAATGGCATGTCAAGCATAGTACCCATCTTTTTAGGCAACTTGCCTTTTTGTCCATAATAAGAGAGTACGCGGGAATTCCAGGGACACCATCCTTCACGCGGTGAAGGATCAGGCCTACTACAAATCAGGTATTATGCCCCCAGAATACCACAATAGTGGAATTGAAAGCACTTTAGGGGCTTGAAGCGGAGAGAAGGCGGAGGGATGGCGAATACGCAGCAACAGATTCCTTTGACGTAGATATTCAGGCTCTGCAGCGAGGTAATCCGTCGATTGTCATTTCTTTTTACTGCCACGGCCTCCCTCCGTCGGGGATGGGGTCTCTTCTTCTAGGATCTCGAGGATTTTTTTCGCCGCGTAGGCTTTGTTCCGCTTGCCACCGGTAATCTCGGCCAGAATGCCTTCTTCTATCAGGGCCCTAATGGCTTTCTGGGCAGCGGGAAATGTCACTTTAAGAGATTCCTGAGCGACCTTGGCGTTTAATACTGGCTTCACGAAGATGAGTTCCACAAGCTCCACTGCCGTGGGCGGTAGACGTTTTCCCAGGCTGGTTTGATAATAAGTGCGGTGAAGGTCTAAGAGACGGCGAGCTCGCCGGACGGCATCGTCCGATTGCTTAACTACTGCCTGCAAGAAGAACTCCAGCCACTGCCGCCACGCACCTCGCTGACTGACTTCCAGAAGACGGTCATAGTATTCCTGGCGATGGCGCTCAAAAAAGGCGCTGAGATAGAGCAAAGGCTTATTGAGAATGCTGCGCTGGCAGAGAAAAAGAGTAATGAGAAGCCGCCCGATACGCCCGTTACCATCGAGGAAAGGATGAATAGTCTCAAACTGGTAATGGATTAGAGCCAGTTCGACCAGTGGTGGTAACTGTGTATCGGCATGCAGGAATTTTTCCAATTGGTCAAGGGCTTCCTTCATTTCTGCCACGGGTGGAGGCACAAAAGTAGCGTCATTTAAGGTACACCCTGGGGGGCCAATCCAGTTCTGGGATTGTCTGAACTCACCGGGGGTAGCCCGTTCCCCACGCACTCCCTCCATAAGAATAGCATGTAATTCACGGATGAGCCTCAGGCTTAAAGGTAGGTCATCCAAGCGTTTCAGCCCGTGCTCCATGGCATGGACATAGTTTTGCACTTCCCTTACATCTCTCTGTTTCTCAGCCTTGGTGGCTTCAAACAACAGCAGGTCAGAAAGTGATGATTGTGTGCCCTCAATGCGAGAAGAAAGAACAGCTTCCTTTCTGACAAAGGGGTAGATAAGCAGATGGGGGTTAGGCAAAGTCTCACCAAGACCGGAGAGAGTCCCCAGAGCCAGGTCAGCTTTGGATGTCAGTGATACCAGAGCATCACTCCAGTCAAGCTTCGGAGGCAGCGGGTTGGGCACAAAAGCCCAGTACCCGTCTATAGCACGTACCAACCTGCCGGAAGGGCTATTTCTAAACAGAGCAGTATCCATATTAAACGCCAGTTTAGTAAGTTTTCTCCTTATTAAACAAAATGCCTGTTTTGTTTAATAATAGCACCGGCGGGGATAGTTAGCAAGCCTTTACAGTTCTCTGAAATTCCCGGGACACCATACCAATCAGGCCTACTGCAAATCAGGCATTATCTCCCCAGAATATCACCCGTATTGACAAAACAGGAGTTAGCATTATAATAAATATAGAGGTAACAGGTCGGCTCTTACAAAAAACGTGAGGAGGCTGTCAGTTTGTCGGCCTGCCGACTTGTTATTGCTGGTTAGAAGGAGAGCGGGAGTCAGTCTTATCACTTAATTTACCGACTTTTTCAACAATCTGGCGGAAATCCTAGAATAAGCTTTACAGCACTGAAGGGGGGTGATGTGTTATGAACTAAGATTTTGGGGAAACTAAACTGGTGCATATGAATGTACAGCAGCAAAATTAGAATTAACAGAAAGGAGGTGTGCTAAGAATGGACTGGGGTAGCGTATTACAGTCTTTCCAGAATTTCTTCGGAACGCTAATAGGTTTCCTGCCCACTATCGTCGCCGTACTGATCCTATTGCTCCTAGCCTGGATTTTGGCCAAAGTCCTCAGGGCAGGCATTAGAAAACTCATGCGGGCCAGTGGTATCGATAAGAGGCTGGGTAAGGGTAAAGACCCCAAAGATGAAAGCCAGTTTCCGGTGGCCCAAGGTGCGGGCACAGCAGTTTTTTGGATCGTATGGATATTGTTCATACTGGCCATACTGCAAGTTCTGGGCGTAGAAGGTATTTTTGACGCAATTGTGGTTGTATTTGAAAGAATCTTTGCCGCCATTCCGCCCATTATCGGCGCTTTAGTAATTCTTGCTATCTTTTACCTCGTAGGCCGACTCTTAGTCAAACTGGTTACCAAATTTCTAACCAGCATTAACTTTGATGAGTTGCCGGTCAAGTTAGGTCTGGCAAAAAAGCCCGCTGAAGGCGCCGGCTCCCCCTCCAATGTGGTCGGCTACATCATTATGGTATTCATAATGCTCTTTGCCCTAATAATGGCAGCGGACTTGCTCGGTTTTACCGTTGTGAACGAGTTGATCGCCGTCTTGACCCAATTTCTGGGACTGGTTCTTCTGGGTGTTGTTATTATCGGCGTCGGCATTTTTGTTGCCAATTTCGTGGCGAATATTCTGCGGGCAGGCGCCAGGTCAGAATCTCTGGTTTCCTTCGTCAGGATCTCCATCATTGTGTTGAGTGTCTTCCTCGGAATACGCGCAATGGGTTTTGCCGACGATCTCATTTTGCTGGGCTTTGGACTGGCCCTGGGCGCAGCTGCTATAGCAGCTGCTATTGCCTTTGGACTGGGCGGTCGTGAGGTTGCCGGTGAGCTTCTAGCTCGCTGGACCAAGACTGGCTCTCATAGTGATAAGACTAAAAAATAGCCAGCAAATGATAAACGGAGAGAGAGCGTACTAACTTACAGGATCGAGATGCTGTAGGGCTAAAAGGGGCCGGGTGATCATCTCTCACTCCCCGGCCCCTTTTCGTAATTCCAGGGACACCATACCAATCAGGCCTACTACAAATCAGGTATTATGTCCCCAGAATACTAATATCTAAAATAGCAGCTGCTTTTTCAATGAACCTTTCTGCTGAAGCAATAACCGCTTTCGCTCCGGATTGAGAAAATTCAGCCTCATAATCGGCTGCTTCCCGAAGGTTCATGGCATTGAGGAAGTCCCGAACTAACTGAGCGTCCATTTTGCCTTCGTCCACAAGTGGAGCTCTTAACGCTACAGCCAAACAGTAGTGGCTCTTTTCACGGTAGCCACGGGAATAGACAAGGGCTCTGGCAGCGTGGAACATGGTATAGTAGCCTTGAATTGTTGACCACTTATATCGCTCATTTTCGTAGCCTGCCTTGGCATCCGACAGGTCACTTCTGGCGGCTGAGAGCTCCTTCTTAACCAGTTTCTTGCCTCTGGCGAAGGAAACAATCTTCTTGCTATCGAGACACTGTTTAAATTCTTGATTCACTGGCAACCTTTTCCCATAGTACTATGCCACGTTCAACTTCTTCCATGAAAATCCGCTCTGACTCCCCTGCCTCCAACAGCTCGACAGGCGTTCTAATCACTGACTGAATACGGATATTCTCAAATCCTCTCGGGAATGTAAAACTACTGATAACATTCGCCACGTCTTCCTTGCTGTTAGAAACGATGAATAAATCTAAATCACTCTCCGAAGTATCTAGCCCAAGAGCACAACTGCCATACAATACTACACGGCTTGAAATCTTCTTTAGTTCCTCTACTAACGGCTCAATTAGCAGGAGATTTACCATTTCCTTGAACTCGATGAGGGCGGCATTAGAGAAATCAACAGAATAGAAATACATTTTGCCCTCTCGTCGGCGCCGCACGACTCCGGACGAGAATAACTCATTCAACGCCCGGTTTGCCGAGCCGGTAGATATTCCAAGCTTGCGAACTACTTCTCGCTCATAGAATTCCTGGTCTGAGAATTTTGCCAGCAGGCTCAGCACTTTTTGGTTGACCGTAGCGATTAAATGCGCCTGTAGCATATATTATCTGCTCCAAATATTGAGCGTGTGCTCATTGTAATGAGCGATGACAAAAAAGTCAAGACTTACGATAAATTCCAGGGACGCCATACCAATCAGGCCTACTACAAATCAGGTATTATCTCCCCAGAATACGAGTAATCATTCAAAACATGGACCATTATTGGCACCCCAATTCATTGTTAACAAACACACCCTTGGGTATAATTACACGAAAGATATCATGATTAAGCGCTACGAGCATACTCAGGTTGGATACTTCATCATTGTGGCCGTTGTAGTAGCAATGGTGGCAA
>CAZZAC010000069.1:0-6265 GCA_964652095.1 uncultured Dehalococcoidales bacterium
TTACCAGTCGTTGTTCCTCAGCACGCCGGTCCACCATGCCTGCCAAAGGCACAACAACCTCAGCTTCTTTCAACACCAAGACCAGGTCTTTATCTTTAGTGGATTCCCTTTCCTGACGAGCGAGTATTATTAAGGGCCGGACTTTAGCCAGTGTTTCTATCATACTTGCTTCACCGATAAGACTCGAAAGAAGCTCACCAGTATAAACTCGGGCTTCAATCCATTTGCTTGGCTTCACCTTATACTGAGCCCGAACGTTGCGGATAGAGCGGACAACCTCTATTACGGAATCCATCACCCGCTCCGCCTCCGGAGCAAAGACCTTATCATCAGCAACGGGATAAGGAGCTATCATTATGGAAGCCGGCATTTGGCCTTTGTCAGGTAGATATTGCTTCAAACTTTGCCACAATTCCTCGGTAACGAAAGGCATGAAAGGATGCAAAAGACGCAGTGATTTTTCCAATGTATTGGCCAGGAAGGGCAAAGGTGAAACTTCACCAAAACCCTCTCCAGCCATGGAGAGGGCAGGGTGAGGGCGAAGTCGTATTTTAGCAATTTCAATATACCAATCACAGAACTTCGACCAGACAAAATCGTAAATCTGCTGCTCTGCTTCACCAAATTGGAACTTTTCCATCAGCTCGGTGACACTTTTGATAAGTCGGTTTAACTGGCTATCAATCCATTGGTCTTCTATTTTCTGCGGTTGGAGCCCTATCGCCTGAGCTTCTAGCCTTTCAGTGTCCAGGCTCTGAAGGATAAATCTAGTGGCGTTCCACAATTTATTGACAAAATTGCGACTGGATTCCAATTTACTTTTGCCCAGATTTATATCATTCCCCGGTGAAGTCCCCGTAGTTAGAGCAAATCGGAGAGCGTCAACACCATACCCGCTTATAGCTTCGGCAGGGTTTATAACATTCCCTCGCAATTTGCTCATTTTTTCTCCGCTTTCATCGCGAATCAGGCCATGGAGGTAAACAGTGTGGAAAGGTATCTCACCGGTATCCTCCAGTCCCATCATAATCATCCTGGCGACCCAGAAGAAAAGGATGTCATAGCCAGTTTCCATTACCGAGCCGGGATAGAAATAGCGGAGGTCATCAGTGTCCTCTGGCCAGCCTAGCGTAGAATGCGGCCATAGAGCTGAGCTAAACCAGGTGTCAAGGACATCAGGGTCCTGGATGATTTGTTTTGAACCACAATGAGTACAAGCTGAAGGTTCATCTACCGATACAGTCAACTTGCCACAGTCCTGGCAATTCCATACTGGGATGCGATGTCCCCACCATAGTTGTCGGCTGATACACCAATCCCTGATATTTTCCATCCAGTCAAAATATATCTTGGCAAAACGTTCCGGAAGTATAGTGACCCTGCCATCTTTAACAGCCTCGATAGCAGCTTTAGCTAATGGCTGTGTTTGGACAAACCATTGCAGGCTGACTTTGGGTTCAATCATTGTCTGGCAACGACCACAATGTCCTACCGAATGAGAGTAGGGCTCGATTTTCTCCAAAAGTTTTTTATACTCCAGGTCAGCTAATACCTTATCCCGACAGGCAAACCTTTCCAGTCCGCGATATGGACCGGCGTTCTCGTTCATAGTGGCATCGGGATTCATGATATTTACCAGGGGTAAATTATGTCTCTGGGCTATTTCAAAGTCCGTGGGGTCATGGGCGGGAGTTATCTTTAGTGCCCCGGTGCCGAAAGAAGTATCAACCGCATCATCAGCGATTATGGGGATTTCCTTATCTATGATAGGAAGTGTGACACTCTTGCCTATGAGATTCTTGTAGCGCTTATCTGTGGGATTTACCGCCACAGCCGTGTCGCCCAGAAAAGTCTCAGGTCGGGTAGTAGCTACGGTGACGAAACCCTTACCTTGAGTTAGAGGATAGCGAATATAATAAAGATGTCCGACAATGTCTTTATGCTCTACCTCGAGGTCAGACAGGGCAGTTTGGCAGCGGGGACACCAGTTTATCATCCGCTCCCCACGATAGATTAACCCCTTATCGTACAGACGTACGAAGGCAGTACGCACTGCTTTGCTCGGACCCTCGTCCAGTGTGAATTTCTCTCTAGTCCAATCGCAAGAAGCTCCCAGGAGTTGATGTTGACGCCTGATATTCCGCCGGCTCTTGTTAGCCCATTCCCAGGTTAACTCAGTGAATTTTTCTCTGCCAATCTTATCCTTAGTTTGCCCTTGTTTAGCCAGTTGCCGCTCCACAACCACTTGTGTGGCGATGCCAGCGTGGTCAGTTCCCGGTAACCACAAGGTGGGCTCACCTTTCATCCTGTGCCACCTGACCATGATATCTTCCAATGTCGCGGTCAGAGCATGCCCAAGGTGGAGTTCGCCGGTAACATTGGTAGGGGGCATGATAATAACAAAAGGCTTCTTATTGGGGTCTATCTTAGGAGAAAAGTAGCCTTGCTTGAGCCAGAAATCATACCATTTCTTTTCTATCTTGCCTGGCTCATAGGCCTTAGGTATTTCGGACATTAACTGCAAACCTATCTTAGCTGTCGGCTGTCAGCTGAAAGAAATCTTGATATGTGAACAAATTCAAAGCTTGTTTGGTCGCCGGGATTTTGGCTTTGGAAGAAGCGCAGCTAATCTATCCAAAACCTTATCCGCCACCTCTCGCTTAGCCAGAAGAGGCAGGCTATCAACCTTGCCCTTGCGGTCAATTATGATCACTCGATTGGTGTCAGTGCCAAATCCACTATCGCTAGCTGTAATATCATTGGCTACGATGAAGTCAAGTCTCTTTTGCTTTAGCTTCCCCTTGGCATTTTCCACCAGGTTGCTGCTTTCAGCGGCGAAGCCTACTTTGATGAAATTTCCTTTAACAGTGCCTAAAATGTCCGGGGTGCATTCCAGCTTTAATGTTAACCCTGCCTTTCCTTTTTTAATCTTATCTTTAGCTGCTTTTATCGGGCGATAATCAGCTACGGCGGCTGCCATAATTAGAGCGTCAGCCTGGGGAGTTACATTCTCTACTACTTGACGCATTTCCTGAGCAGTGCCGACTTGGATGACATCAATGCCTACGGGCTCGGGTAATGAGGTAGGCGCCGTAATCAATGTTACTTTAGCTCCCCGGTCACGGGCTGCCTCAGCCAGGGCATAGCCCATCTTCCCCGAGGAGCGGCTGCTGATGTAGCGAACAGGGTCGATAGGCTCTTGAGTACCGCCGGTCGTAACCACAATATGCCTGCCCTCCAAGTCGCCACCTTTACCCAGCACCTGGCAAATGCTGCCGATAATATCCTTGATATCGGCTAGTCGGCCCAGACCCTCTTTGCCCGAGGCTAACCAGCCCGTGGCTGGAGCAATAATCACAAAATTGTGAGCTTCAAGCTTAGCTAAATTATCCTGGGTGATTGGATTAGTATACATATTGGTTTCCATAGCTGGAGCTATGACCACTGGCGCCTTGGTAGCCAGCACCGTGCAGCATAGCATGTCGTCAGCAATGCCAGCAGCCAGCTTGGCAGTGATATTAGCTGTAGCAGGGGCAATAACCACTATATCAGCAGCTTCGGCCAAAGAGACATGCTCAATACTGAATTCAGAGGCCAAATCAAACATCTTCGTGACTACCGGCCTCCCCGTAATTGCGCGGAAGGTAACAGGTGATATAAACTGGACGGCCTCTTCAGTCATAATTACATTCACCTTGGCCCCCGCCTGAGTCAACTGACTGGCAATCTCTGCTGCTTTGTAGGCAGCAATGCTTCCTGTTATTCCCAGAACTATGGTTTTGTTTCTAAGCATTACTGCTCCTTATTCATTTCATAAATAAGACGCAATCCAATTAAAGTTAAATCAGGATTTACTACCTCTATTGCCGGTATTTCCTGGGCTAAAAAGTAAGACTGGCCACCGGTAGCTACTACCTTGGCTTTGCTTCCCAATTCCTGTTCTATCCGTTGGATCATGCCCTCGATAAGCCCGATATAACCAAATATTATACCTGATTGCATAGCCGAGATAGTATTTTTGCCGATGACCTGCTCCGGGCGGCTTAGCCCAATTCGAGGGAGGGCAGCGGTACGAGTGTATAAAGCTTCAGTAGCTATGACAATCCCCGGGGCAATAGCCCCACCAAGGTAATCTCCTTCCTGGGAAACAACGCTGAAGGTGGTAGCGGTGCCAAGGTCAATAATTATTAACGGTTTTCCGTAGAGATTTTGGGCAGCCACGGCGTCGACTACGCGGTCAGGACCAACCTCACGAGGGTTATCCAGGCGAATGCGCATGCCTGTCTTAACACCAGCTTCGACGACCAGGGGTTTAGTATTTAAATATTTCCTGCACAATTCCACGAATGCAGGCAACAGCGGTGGCACGACACTACACAATGCTACTCCGGTCACCTTGGAAGACGAGACTTTTTTTCGCTCCATAAGGCTGAGCAATAACCCACCGTACTCGTCTGAAGTGCGGTGAATGCCGGTAGCTAAATTCCAGGTGGCTTTTAGCTCATCACCATCAAATATACCAACCTTAACGTTGGTGTTCCCAATATCAATTGCTAATAACATAGTTGCTTAGCTTTACCTTTATCCTCCTGATATTACGGGCTGAGTATAGCACTACTATCTAATCCATGCCACTATTGAAACTCTAGGAAGACGGGCATCAGGTAGAAGCCTGATTTTCGCCACCCCCTCCTTGCAAGTCTTGTAACTTCTTGCCCATGGCTTGCCAGTGTGTACCCGGCCAGTAAATACGCTGGCAGGCGGGGCACTGCGTATATTGAGTTTGAGTTTCAAAAACGTGAGCAGGGACCAGGTTTTTCACCTCTTCTTTATCCCGAGCTATTAATGCTCGATTGCATTCAAGGCAAAGCGAGAAGGGTTTGAAATGATAATTTAAATTCAAAGCTTCCACTACTTTCTGCACCTGGAGTTTAGGGTCATCCTGCTTAATGTGTATAGTTTTGAGTTTGCCGTTTGTGACCAAGCGCCTTTTCATAAATTGACTATCTTTAGTCAAAATCACCCTGTTCTCACTAAGAGCTATTTTAATCATTTGACCGTCGTCTTTTTGCTTAAACAACAGAGTATCATAGCCAATCAGTCTTAACCATCGAGCCAGTTTGCCCACGTTGTTATCCGCAATGAATTTAATTTCCATAGCTGGCCAGAACAAGAGAAATTGATTTGGCTGGACGATTTAGAGGTATCCCCGACGGTGCATGTAGAAAAATATGCCTCCCGCTGTAATCGCCATAAGGGCAAACAAAATACCCAAAGGTAAAAGGCTTCCAGAGTTCACTCCACCAGGTAGCGGGATATTCATACCGTAAATGCTAGCTATCAGGGTAGGTGGTGCCAGAAGTCCCATTATGATAGTCAGTATCCGCATTATCTCTTGAATTCGATGTGAAGTTAACCAATTGCTGGTGTCAGCAAGCCCATCTATGACCTCCTTGCAATCCTCCAGCCCGCCCCAGATTTTGCGAATGTGGTCAGCAATATCACCAAAATAAATTTCCTCCTCCTCCTTTAAGAAAGGATATTCCCCTTTCTCTAGTGTCTCAATTACCGCAATCTGGGGATGAATGACGCGGCGGAAGGAAATAAGATCCCGTCGAATCAGGGAAATCTGGCGGACAGTTTGCGGAACAGTCTTATCAAAAATAACGTCCTCTATATCCTCAATGTTCTGGGTAATTTTATCAAGTATAGGGAAGCAATAGCTACCCAATCTATCAAGAATGTGATAGAGAAGAAATCCTGAACTTCGCCCCAGGTAACGTTTGCGGCTTTCCTTGTCAGTCTCGCATTCCTGGAAAAATTTAGCCAGTGGCTTGAGGTCGCCAGAGCAATGAACGGTGACAACATAATTCTCACCAGTGAAGATATCCACTTCGCTGGCCCTCGTTATGTGATTCTGTTTATCAAATACCGGGAAATGCAGCACCATAAACAAGTAATCTTCATACTCATCAATCTTGGGACGTTGTATGCGGCTGAGGACATCATCCAGATCAAGAGGATGGAAATGGAAACGCTGAGCCAAGAATTCAACTTCGCTAGAAGTAGGCTTGTCAATATAGAACCAAGTCAGCTTGCGTTCCGTAATTGAGCGGACATTCAGTTCTTTTTGTCCCACAGATGACATATTACCCCTCTGAATAACAGTTTTTATCTATTCTAGCATTAATTCCGTGGTTAAAGTAGCTATTGTGCTGGCTGACCACATAGGTAACACTGGACTGCGGATTTTAGCAAGTTCTTT
>CAZZAC010000070.1:0-6057 GCA_964652095.1 uncultured Dehalococcoidales bacterium
ATCTGGCCGAGGAAAAGGCTGCGGTGGTCTTTCATGCCGGCTGCCGTTACAGCTACGACAAGGAATTGCAGAAGACAGCCAGGACGGCCGTCATGATGCTCAAGGATGCTGGGGTGGACATCGGTATCATGGGGGAGAACGAATCATGTTGCGGCGGCAGGGCTTACCAGTGGGGATACCGTAAAGAGCTGAACGGATTTGCTAAAAAAAATGCTCGGGCATGGGCTGATGCCGGAGTGAAGACGGTGGTTACACCCTGTGCTGAGTGTTACTACACCTTTAAGCGACTTTATCCTGAGATAGGTTTCACCTTTGAGGTTATTCACGTAGTGGAATATATAGACCGGCTTATCAAGGAAGGCAAGATAAAACTGACCAGGAATGTGCCCCTGACCGTTACCTATCATGACCCTTGCCATCTGGGTAGGCTGGGCGAACCGTACGTGCGCTGGCAGGGCAGTAGAGAGAAAATATACGGGCAGATTCCGGTGTGGAAACCGAGCAAACCAAGGTATAGCGGTGCCTGGGGGGTATACGATGCCCCAAGGAACGTCTTAAAGAGCATACCGGGCCTAGTGCTGGTGGAGATGGAAAGAATCAGAGAATATGCTTGGTGCTGTGGTGCCGGCGGCGGGGTACTGGAAGCATACCCGGACTTTGCCGCTTGGACCGCCGCAGAAAGGCTTACCGAAGCAAAGGCCACTGGTGCAGAGGCGATAATCAGCGCCTGCCCGTGGTGTGAAAGGAACTTTGCCGATACGGTCAAAAGCCAAGATGAAAGAATCGAGGTCTATGACATTATAGACCTTGTTCAGATGGCGCTATAATAACGGAAGGGAGCAGAAAATGGCATTATCAAGAGACGCGTACCGTGTTTTGGAAGATATAGTGGGCCCCAGATATATCTCAGAAGACCCCGCTGTAATGGACTCATACGCTTACCAGTGGCTGGCTGAAACCGTCCGTCCCAACCAGAGCAAGTTCATGCCCCGGCCGGAAGCCGCTTTATTGCCAGGCAGTACCAAAGAAGTCCAGGCGATAGTAAGAACCTGCAACAAATACAAGATAAAAGTAAAACCCTATTCCACAGGATGGTACTTTTACGGTGCTCCCCGTACGGAGGGCGTTATCCAGCTGGACATGCGGCGTATGGACCGTATCCTTGAGATTGATGAGAAGAACATGTTCGCCGTGATAGAGCCGTATGCTATCGCCGGCGTGCTTCAGGCAGAGGTGATGAAACGGGGGCTGAATTGCACCGTGACCGGCGCCGGGGCCAGCTGCTCTACCTTAGTCGGCGCTACCTGTTATCACGGAAGCGGCGGCACCTCGATTTACACCGGCGAGCTCAGGGAGAACCTGCTGGGGGCGGAGTGGGTTATGCCCAATGGTGAAATATTAAGAACAGGCTCCATCGGTTCCGGGTGCGGCTGGTTCTGTGCTGAAGGCCCGGGCCCGAGCATGAGGGGTATCGTCAGGGGAGCGCTGGGAGCCAGAGGTGGTCTGGGCGTATATACCAAATGCGCCGTGAAGCTGTCTCCCTGGCCGGGACCGGCGGAGTTTCCTGTTGAGGGTACCGTGCCCGCTTACCGCTCTCCGCTGCCCGGAAACTTCAGGGCATATACTCTGGCCTTTAAGGACTGGGATAGTTTATTCGAAGCCTATTACAGATTATATGATAACGAGATAGGTTACTATGCGCACCGGCAGTGGACCATGCTGGGTGCGGACCTGGGTCCGGCTTTCTGGATGCTCTACCAGGACCCCACCAAATCGCTTGATGACATAGAGGAGTTTGTGCAGAAGCGGGAGGTAAAAGAAGTCACTGAAGAAATGAGGATATCATTCCAGTTGGTGCTGGTGGGCATGAGCCAGCGGGATATTGAGTATAAGGAGAAGGTGCTGGAATGGATACTGAAAGAAACCGGGGGCTGGAAAGTCAAGAAGTGGCTGGAGCCGGAAATGGAGCAGTTTTCGTTGTTGTACCTGCTCAGGATGGGTAAGAAGAATCTGAACTTCGTCTATACCGGTGGTTGGGTAGGCAACTTCATGCAGTCCGGCACGCCAGACTTTGTGAAAAAATACGAACCGCTTGCCGAAGATGCGACCGAAGAATACCAGGAGAAGGGACTACTGGTGGACTGCGGCAGCGATTCGATGATGGGGTGCGTCGGCTCCATCGGAGGTGGGGGGCAATGCGGGCTGGAGCAGTTCGGTTTTTATGATGTGGCCGATAAAATATCGACTGCTGCCGCCATAGAGTGGATGAAGCACTGTATACAAGAAGAAGCCAGGCATAATATCCCGCCCGGGAAGGAAGGCATGTACCTTGCTGTAGGTAAAACGCACGAAGAACTGCAGCAAGATCTGGCCAAGCAGCCAGCCACACACACCTGGCAGCGTAAGATTAAACAGGCGTTAGACCCCAATAATCTTGGTGACCGGTTGTATCCCACTCTTGACGAGAGGTAAAATAAGGTAGACGAACTTTTTACCTTGGCAAACGCAATCAAACAATAGAGCGTGTTGTTTAACTCTGGTAACAATCACTTGTTTTGTTACCTAGCTACACACCATCGTTTTGTTACCGTTTTAATCGACATATGTAAAAAGGAGCTAACATTATGTCCAAATCAATCGTTTCTATAGTTAAGGGAACCGACACCGAGAAGTTGGTGGATGAAGCACTTTCACTTCTAGGTGGCGTTGACTCCCTAATCAAGCCGAATTCGATAGTGGTCATTAAACCTAACGCCGGTCACCCGTTCCCGCCTGAAACTAGCGTGAACACCAGCCCGACGGTTGTTTCCGCCGTTATTAAAGTACTGCGCAAAGCTAAGCCCAAGCAGATTATCCTAGCTGAGGCATCAGCCATAGGCTGCGACACAATGGAGTCTCTGGAGGTAAGCGGGATACGGAAGGCAGCGGAGGATGCTGGTGCAGACAGAATCATCGATATCAAGGCGGAGAAAGACCTAATAAGCATTCCAATCCGTGACGCTAGGTCAGATTTGACTAGAGTACTCTTGCCCCGGTTTCTTATTGAGGCGGACCACATAGTGAACCTGCCTATCTTCAAAGCCCATGTCAGTGTGGTCTTCACCTGCGCGCTCAAAAACATAAAAGGGGTTGTTCAGGATAAGGTTCATCAACAAATGCACCTGACCAACCTAGCTGAGGCACTGGTAGACCTGTGGTCGGTTATCAAGCCAGACCTGTCAATAGTGGATATGATTCGCCCTGCCGAGGGTTTCGGCCCCCACGCCACAAGCCCCGTAGACTTTGGCTGTATCGTTGCCGGCAAGGATCCAGCAGCGGTAGATGCTACCGTTTGCCGAATGGTTGGTCTGGATATCAAAAAGGTAGATTATTACAAACCTGCTCGAGAGCGGGGCATTGGGAATATAGATGAAGACCAAATAGAAATCCGCGGGAAGCGGCTAGAAGAAGTATTCAAGCAGCTGTGGTTACCCTACCTAGGAGGATTCGAACAATGGCCTGAGTACAACATCTATGCAGAAAATGCCTGCAGCAGTTGCCAGTCTTTGTTGGCATTTACCATGGAGAAGCTAAAGTCGCTGGGCGAGTACGAGAAAAATGCAGGCATTTCAATCCTTATAGGGCCTAAGAAGAAGCTTCCCGAGAGAGTGAAACCCGGTAAGGACCTTATCATAATAGGTGACTGCCTCAGGAAGTACCGCGGACAAGGTTCATTTGCCATCGGGTGTCCTCCACTCGAACCTTTTCCCCTGTGGGCAATAATTGATCGAAGGGACCATACGGAAATGGGGCCGGATTTTAGGGATAGAATGGCTGCAGATGCGAAAGCATTCGACGATTATATGGCCAAGATATTAGAGAGTAGGAAGAGGCGTTAGCAACTAGCTGGAGGCACTTTGGAAAATAATCAAGTGAACTTAGAGCTGTTCCAAGTGGAAGGAGCTTATAAATGATTAGGAGAATCGCCATTTCCAGATCCCAACTCTTTCCCGTAATACTAAAGTACACTGAGATTCGTAGCTATATTTTTGCCACTGTTTTCGTTTTATAGAATGTCGCCGTACCTTATCATCCGGTGATTGGAGCCCTCCCAAATTGCCCTGATAGGTTTGGCTAAAAGGACAGAGGGCAAAGGAGTTGTTAAAGGATGGCTATTAAAACAGTTCAGCAATACCTTGAGAGTGTCAAGAAACTTGCCCCAAGAGCATATCTTGGCGGCAAGAGGATAAAGAACATTCTGCAAAGCCCGACTGCAATATCCATCATAGAAGGAACGGCCAGAAGTTACGAGATGTCAAATGACCCTCTATACAAAGATATACTGACGACCAAATCACACTTAACATCAAAGGAAATCAGCCGAGCAACCCACATCAACAGGAGTACTAGCGACTTGGAGAAACGGGTGGAGATGGCTGTTCTCATGGGGCAGGAACTGGGCACATGCTATTATCGTTGTGGCTCCTCAAATGCACTAACACACCTGGCAAGCGTTACCTGGGAAATGGACAAGAAACTAGGTACAAATTACAACAAGAGGTTCAATGAGTATCTAAGGTTTGTGCAGGATAGTGACCTAGTATTGAGTGTCGGCGTTAATGACCCTAAGGGTATCCGTACCAAGAGGGTCAAGGAACAGGACCCTGATATGGCGTTGAGGGTGGTGGAGAGAAAGGATGGTGGTATCGTCGTTCGAGGGGCAAAACTTCACCAGACGGGCGCTGTTGCCGCTCATGAGCACATTATTCTGCCTGGTTCCTTATATTCGAAGGGAGAAGAGGATTATGCTGTAGCCTTTGCTGTCCCTAACGGTGAGAAAGGAATAACTTATATCTGTCAGTATAACCCTTATACAGTGGAACGGGAATTTGAAGATGATGTATCCCAAATTGGTAATCCTCGCTATGGTCAGAGAGAAACCGCCATGGTCATCTTCGATGATGTCTTTATTCCTGAGGATAGGGTCTTCATATGTGGCGAGGTTGAATTCACGGGTAAACTCCGTGATGCTTCAGCTAGACTTCATTCTACTTGCGAGGGAGCCTGCAAAGCAGGTTGGCTAGACCTAATGATAGGAGCTGCCCGGCTAAGTGCGGAATACAGCGGGCTAGAAAATGTTCCACATATTCAGATGGACATAGCAGATATGATCAAAGTAAGGGAGATATGCCATGCCTTAGCCGTTGCCGCTGTAGCCAGAGCCAAGGAAGAACCCCCTGGTTCCGGTGTTTTCCTGCCTGATATTACATTTGCCAGGATGGCATTAGTGTACTGTAGCTATGGCTTCTGGGAAGCCATAGAAAAGGCAACCGATGTGGCCGGTGGACTTGTAATAACAATGCCTTCTGAAAAAGAACTGAAAAATCCAGAAACCAGTGAGTATGTTAAGAAATACCTCAAGTCGGTAGCGCCTGCGGAAAAGAGATTGAGGATTAGCAAGTTCCTGCAGAACTGGGTGTGTGGACTACATGGAGCGGGTACATGGGTAGGTGGTGGGGTACCATACGGTGCATTAATGGCAGCTTATAATTCGACAGACTGGGCGCAAAAGAAAGGGTTGGCTGAGAGGCTGGCGGGACTCAAGTGAAACCTAACCCAGCAACTTCCGTGAGAGTCGATTCTTCACATAACAATCGATATCATGAAAACGTTGACCTCTAGGGTGTGCATCGTCAGCATAAGTGATAAGTGGGGTAACGTGCCCCCCAAAAAGGAGTCCAACTATAATGTTAGTCTAGAAGGACAGAAAGGCAACGCCGCAGAAGAGCTGCGCGGAAAAAACATTGAATTGAGACCTCCATCAGCCAGCACAAAGGGTTGACAGTTGCTACCTGGCGGTGATATTCTTGAGACGGGTTATCTCTGGTCAGGAAATCATCCAGATGGGAGGTAATGAAGACAAGAGATGAACGAAAGCTTAAGCCAGGATCTGGCTGTTTTTAACTACCACATCAGTTTTGCGTGACTGCAGGAAATTCTGAAAAAGGAGGTGCAATATCGGCGATTTATTTGATTTGACAGGCAAGACTGCTGTAGTGGTTGGTGGTGCTGGTGGCA
>CAZZAC010000071.1:0-5906 GCA_964652095.1 uncultured Dehalococcoidales bacterium
TGTAATTTTGATTTTTAACCTTTAACTTTTGACTTTTTTGATTCGTGGGAGGTTAAGCATGAAATCTATTACTAAACAAAAGACTTTTGAGGAAATCGAGCAGCAGTTAGACGGGTTTGACCGGGTGTATATTGCCGGTTGCGGCACATGCGCCACAATGACTAAAACTGGTGGGAAGGAAGAAGTCTTGGAAATGAGAGAGCGTCTACAAGAGCTGGGCAAGCTAGTCACCGGCTGGACAGTTATCCCTACCGCCTGTGATGAGATGACCGAAGTAGCTATTAAAGAAAATAATGGAGCCATTCAGAATGCCAAATGTATTCTGGTCATGGCCTGTGCTTTAGGGGTGCATAAGCTGAGTACCTATATTGACAAACCGGTCATTCCAGCTTTGGATACTCTCTTCATAGGCGTCGAGGATAGTCCGGGCTGTTTTCAAGAGGTTTGTGCCCAGTGTGGTCAGTGTGTCCTGGGGCAAACTGCTGGCATCTGTCCCCTGACGGCATGTCACAAAGGTTTGCTGAACGGTCCATGTGGTGGCACCGACAATGGTAAGTGCGAGGTGGATAAGGAAAAGGATTGTGCCTGGACTCTCATATATCAGCGATTGGAGGCACAGGGCCGGCTTGATTTGATGCGTAAGTATTATTCCCCCAGAGATTACAACGCGGTCCTCAGGCCGCGAACGATCAGGATTACGTGAAGGAGGAGCTATGGCGTCGAGTTTTAGGGAAGTTCTCAAATCTGATAAATTTGTGATAACCAGCGAAATCGGTCCACCAAAGGGGACAAACATTGAGAAGATGCTCCACCATATCGACCTTCTCAAGGATAAAGTAGACGCGCTGAATGTCACTGACCACCAGAGTTCCGTAATGCGCTTTCCCTCCATTGGCGGCTGTCTGGCTATTAAAGAACAAGGAGGCGAGCCTATATTACAGGTGACTTGCCGCGACCGTAATCGTCTTGCCCTTCAAGCCGAGCTTCTCTTCGCATACACCAGAGGCATAAGAAATGTCCTCTGCCTGACTGGAGATGCTGTTGTAGTTGGCGACCACAAGGCGGCCAAGGGCGTTTTCGACCTGGATTCAGCACAGTTGCTGAAGACAATTCAGCAGATGGAAGCGGGCAAAGACCTGGGAGGGAATGAGCTCGACGGGGCTGTGGAGTTCTGTGCCGGAGCCATAGTCACACCTGAGGCAAACCCGATTGAGCCTCAGTTAATCAAGTTTGAAAAGAAGATTGAAGCCGGTGCCGAATTCTTTCAGACTCAAGCCATCTATGACCTGGACAAATTTGCCAAGTTTATGGAATATGCCCGCCAGTTCCCGGTCAAGATACTGGCTGGCATCATTCTGCTTGTGTCAGCCAGGATGGCGAAGTATATGAACGAAAATGTCCCGGGCGTCTTTGTGCCCCAGAACTTGATTGATGAATTAGCGGCTGCCCCCAAAGGCGAGGCAATCAATAAGGGTATAGAAATCGCGGGTCGGATGATTGCCACTCTGGAAAAAGAATCCATATGCGATGGAGTTCATGTCATGGCTATAGGCAAGGAAGAGGTGGTTCCGGATATCCTGAAAGCGGCGGGACTCGCTACCTAGTGCCCCATGTAGCTTGTGAAAAAGGCAGAGGCCACTTGCCTCCTTTCCTGTAGCATTATATGATTATCTGATCAATGAATCAATAATAAAAGAGTGCACAAGGGAGGCGTAGCAGTGAAAAATAGAGAAATCCTCTTACTAGCTCTGCTCTCTATCGCTCTGGTCTTCAGCCTTATTCTTCCGGCTTCGGTACTGAATATGACTTCTGTTATGGCTCAAGGGCAGGTAACGCCCATGGTTGCCGCAGGCGAAGGGCACACGGTGGGGCTTAAGTCCGACGGCACCGTGCTCGCCGTGGGACGGAATAACTACGGGCAGTGCGACGTCGGCAGCTGGACGGACATCATCAAGGTCGCCGCAGGCGGCTGGCACACGGTGGGGCTTAAGGCCGATGGTACCGTGGTCGCCGTGGGATACTACGTGTACGGGCAGTGCAATGTCGGCAACTGGACGGACATCATCAAGGTCGCCGCAGGTTATAGTCACACGGTGGGGCTTAAGGCCGACAGCACCGTAGTCGCCGTGGGAGATAACGGGGCCGGGCAATGCAATGTCGGCAACTGGACGGACATCATCAAGGTCGCCGCAGGCGACTTTCACACAGTTGGGCTTAAGTCCGACGGCACCGTGCTCGCCGTGGGATTGAATAACTACGGGCAGTGCAATATCAGCGGCTGGACGGACATCATCCAGGTCGCCGCAGGCAGCTATCACACGGTGGGTCTTAGGGCCGACGGCACTGTGGTCGCCGTGGGATACAACTGGGAAGAGGAATGCAATGTCAGCGGCTGGACGGGCATCATCCAGGTCGCCGCCCGCAGCTTGCACACGGTGGGGCTTAAGGCCGATGGCACCGTGGTCGCCGTGGGATTGAACAACTACGGGCAGTGCGACGTCGGCAGCTGGACGGACATCGTCCAGGTCGCCGCAGGCAGCTATCACACGGTGGGGCTCAAGGACGACGGCACGGTGGTCGCCGTGGGAGAAAAAGACTTCGGGCAGTGTTACGTCGGCAACTGGACGGACATCATCAAGGTCGCCGCAGGCGACTTTCACACAGTTGGGCTTAAGTCCGACGGCACCGTGCTCGCCGTGGGATTGAATAACTACGGGCAGTGCAATATCAGCGGCTGGACGGACATCATCCAGGTCGCCGCAGGCAGCTATCACACGGTGGGGCTCAAGGCCGACGGCACTGTGGTCGCCGTGGGATTGAATAACTACGGGCAGTGCAATATCAGCGGCTGGACGGACATCATCCAGGTCGCCACAGGCTACTATCACACGGTGGGTCTTAAGGCTGACGGTACGGTGGTCGCTATAGGACCCGAGGCCGAAGGATGGCCCAATTACGGGCAGTGCGATGTCGGCAACTGGACGGACATCGTTCAGGTCGCCGCAGGCCAGATTCACACGGTGGGGCTCAAGTCCGACGGCACCGTGGTCGCCGTGGGATGGAACGCCTTCCAAGCGTGCGATGTCGGCAGATGGACGAACATTATCCAGGTCGCCGCAGGCTACTATTACACGGTGGGGGTTAAGGACGACGGCACGGTGGTTGTCGTGGGGGACTGTGACTGGGGGCAGTATATCAGCGACTGGGCGGGCATCATTCAGGTCGCCGCAGGCGCCGCTCACACGGTGGGGCTCAAGGACGACGGCACGGTGGTCGCCGTGGGAGACTATGGCTGGGGGCAGTGTAATGTCGACAGCTGGACGGGCATCATCCAGGTCGCCGCAGGCTGGTGTCACACGGTGGGGCTCAAGGACGACGGCACGGTGGTCGCCGTTGGCGCTGCGATCGAGCTCGCCAAATGGAATCTAGTACTTGCGGTGCCACCTTCGCAGTGTGTCCTGACCATCTCCAGTGCCGCTGGCGGTTCCGCAACCACCCCGGGCGAGGGGGCTTTCACTTATAATAGTGGGGCGGTGGTCGCCCTAGTTGCCGAGCCCGAGGAGGGCTACCGGTTTGTCCGCTGGACCGGTGATGTGAGGACCATCGGTAATGTCAATGTCGCCGCGACCACCATCACTATGCGCGGCAACTATTCCGTAACGGCTAACTTTAAGCGGCTAGTCAACTGGGCTCTTATCGGCGGGATTATAGCAGGGGTGGTGGCAGTGGGACTGGTGATTTTCTTCGTGCGTAGAAGGAGACCTGCCTAAACCCCATGTAGCTAGTAGAAAAGGCAGCGACCGCTTGCCTCCTTCTGGAGTAAGGATAGCAATTATGAAAAGCCACTCCACAATTCAGGCTTTTGTTGCCTGAACTGAACAATATGGACTAATGTGCTGCTGGCTGCATTAAGCAAACCATAGTTAGTGCATCGATAATCTAGCCCAACAGGGTCCAATCCCTGATTTGATAAGTTCGTGGTAAACCTCCTCCGTTTTAGTTTCAGCAATGTTCTTGAGCTTTGTGTATATCTCATTGAGCGGAGGCGGCATATCCGGAGGCGTCAGGTAGTGCGACGCCGTTACCGTCTTGCTCAGGTTTCCGCTATTGACGGAAATAGTGAACACCATATCACCAATATACATGCCACCACGCCCGGCTGGTTCTCCCGGGAACCAGTAGTCTTCGTCTAGTTCGTGCAGACCGCTGTTCTCGAAGTACGTCAGGAGGTTATCCATCTGGTGGGGTGTAAGTTTACCCGTTTTCCAGGTTTTGGTATGTCGGGCTCCAGGTGGTCGGAATCCTTTCTCTTCGATATAGATGATACTCCCATCATCGTAAATGTAGAGGTAGCTGGACTCTCCCCCCATGATATAGTCGATTTGCTCGTATATGACCGGAGGCTCTTCAGGAATATCGATATGAGGCGGGAATTTTGCCAGCATCCATACTCCACTTCCTATAGCTGCCAATCCCAACACCAGCAGCCCAATGTAGAGCTTCATTTTACCTGTCATGTTGGTGCCTCCCTACCCATCTTTATTCACTATGATGCAGATTAAACCAAAAGGTTGACCCAGCTTTCAGCTGTTCTTGACAGCGTTCTTATACATAACCCATACCCCATGTAACTAGTAGAAAAGGCAGAGGCCGCTTGCCTCCTTTCCTGTAATATTATATGATTATCTAATCAATGAATCAATAATAAAAGAGTACAAAAGGGAGGTACGGCAGTAAAAAAAGACAAATTGATAGGCAAAATCTCGCGGATTGCACTTGCGCTTGTGATAGTTGTGGGACTGGCTGGCCTGGCAACCCCGTTAAGCCCTGTCCTGGCTGACGACCCGGTGGTCACCTTCCCTGATGCAAAACTCGATGCTGCCATCCGTGAGGCAATAGGGAAACCTACCGGAGACATCTACCAGTCCGACCTTGAAGGGCTTACAAGTCTTAATGCCTCAGGTAAAAGCATCTCTGACCTTACGGGTTTAGAATACTGTGTCAACCTGACCATGCTTGACCTTAGTTATAACGGGATATCCGATATCTCACCGCTGAGCTCGCTTACCAACCTGACCGCGCTTTACCTTAGAGACGTGGTAATGGTAATGGTTGATTACCAGATCCAGATAGCGGGTATCTCACCCCTGAGTTCACTTACCAATCTGACCACGCTTGACCTTTATGCTAACCGGATATCCGATATCTCACCCCTGAGTTCACTTACCAATCTGACCACGCTTGTCCTTTATGCTAACCCGATATCCGACATCTCACCGCTGAGCTCGCTTACCAATCTGACCACGCTTGTCCTTTATGCTAACCGGATATCCGATATCTCACCCCTGAGCTCACTTACCAACCTGACCACGCTTGACCTTGGTTGTAACTACCGGATATCCGATATCTCACCCCTGAACTCGCTTACCAACCTGACCATACTTGACCTTAATCGTAACGAGATATCCGACATCTCACCGCTGAGCTCGCTTGCTAACCTGACCACGCTTGACCTTTATAATAACTCGATATCCGACATCTCACCGCTGAGCTCGCTTACCAACCTGACCACGCTTGACCTTTCGTATAACTCGATATCCGACATCCCACCACTGAGCTCACTTACCAACCTGACCACGCTTGACCTTCATGGTAACTCGATATCCGACATCTCACCCCTGAGTTCACTTACCAACCTGACCACGCTTTACCTTAATGGTAACTCGATATCCGACATCTCACCCCTGAGTTCACTTACCAACCTGACCACGCTTTACCTTAATGGTAACTCGATATCCGACATCTCACCGCTGAGCTCACTTACCAACCTGACCACGCTTTACCTTAATGATAACTGGATATTCAATATCTCACCGCTGAGCTCACTTACCAACCTGACCACGCTT
>CAZZAC010000072.1:0-5819 GCA_964652095.1 uncultured Dehalococcoidales bacterium
TTCTTATCCTCTAGACCTTTACGAAAAAGTCAGGAAAGCGAGGATGATACGAGGGCCTAGGTTCATACATGTGTTCACACCCTGCCCCCCGGGATGGTCTTTCCACTTCAGTGACACTATCAAAATCGGCAAGCTCGCAGTGGAAACGGGATGGGTGATACTTTATGGGGTTGAGGACGGTGTTTTCCGCCTCACTTCGGCGAGCGAATCCATTGCCAAGAAGGGTAACCTGAAGCCATTGAGAGAATATCTCGTGGAACAAGGGAGGTTCAAGAATATTACCGAAGAGCAGATTAACGAACTGCAGGGTCGGGTAAATACCCGGTGGAAGCGTTGCCTGGGTCGGGCAGTCAATTTATAATCTTCGGTTAACAGAGGGCCCTGCACCTTAGGGCGATAAAGTTTGCAGTAAAGACCAGATTTTGATAAACCTGAGCAGCCAGGTTATGGCTTGATCAGGGCTTTGATGTCGTCACTGTACCGCTAGAGAAGGATAAGAAGACTGGCAGATAACCTAGATGCCTATGTCTGGCGAGGGAATGGTCTGTAATCAATCATAATCCATAAGCATGATTTAATTCTTCGACATTTTGGCGGAGGGAGAGGGATTTGAACCCTCGACCCCGATTTTGCTCGGAGTAAGCGCTTAGCAGGCGCCCGCACTAGACCACTATGCGATCCCTCCACTTCCTGTGACTTAATTCATTATGCCATACGTCAGACGAATCAACAAACCTTAAAATCTTTTCACAGACAAAGCTGACGAAGATTAGCGCAGCTTAAGTCCCGTCTCACTCATTTGCGGCCATCAGTTCCTTATGCCACTACGGGTTCACTTTTCCTTCAATTGATAAGGCAATAATGCTTTCAATGCGGCAGCAGAAGATACCAGCAGGAGCAGCAACTTCAACTGTTTGTCCATTTTCTTTATCCAGGATTGCTTTGCCCAGGGGGGAAGCAACAGAAAGTTTACCCTTGGCTGGATTTGCTTCTCGGGGATCGACTAAAGTATAGCTGAACTCTTTACCTGAGGATAAATCACGAAGTACCACTGTATCTCCGAATTTTGCCCTGGATGTGTCCTGGTCTTCCCCCATTATCTTTGCCTGATTTAAGATTGACTCTATCTCCTTAAATCTCCCTTCTAAGTATGCCTTTTGTTCTCTGGCTGCTGCTAGAGGGGCATTTTCTCGAAAGTCCTTGTCAGCGGCTGCCTTTTGTATCTCCTCAATAACTTGAGAGCGTTGATTTTTCAGGTTAGCTAATTCCTTCTCTAATTTTGCGTAGCCTTGTGCGGTCAAGGTAGCCTGGACCTGACTATTTTGCCAAACAGCGGCTGTTTTTGAAGAGGTTTTTTTCGCCCTGAGGTGGGGAGCCAAATTTATGCTGCTGAATCCCTTTTTTCGGATGTACGTAAGAAAAGACTTGAGAGGTTTGACTGCTGATGGGATAATCTGTTCGCCATAGCTAGCCACATCCACAGGGCTGATGTCCTTCACATGCCTGGATGAGCCAAGCCATCTGACGAATTTAGATATCTCTGCCTGTATTTTCCCCCTTTCTTCCGGAGGTAAATGTGATAGAAAAGCGTCAGCTACTTCAGCAAGTGTCGGAGTACGCTCTATGTTTCCCACGGAAAATAAATGATAGCTTCAAAAATGGACGCTGTCAATTTACATGTTGGTGGAGAGAATTTAGCCTTTATCTTCCTGGCATAGTGTGCTAATCTAACTACATTTGTCCCTGAGTGCTAAACAGAAAAGGTGGGCTATAAAGGAAATCGATATATTGTGCTGGAATGTCAACGGAATTAGGGCGGCGGAGAAAAAAGGCTTTTTAGATTGGTTACAGCAAATGTCTCCTGACATTTTATGCCTTCAAGAGACAAAAGCTCAGCTTGGCGAAATTAGCCAAGAGCTTCGACAACCACCTGGCTATTACGCTTACTGGAATTTCCCGGCAAGGAAAGGGTACAGCGGAGTTGTCACCTTTACCAAAGAAAGGCCAATCAAAGTTGAGAATGGTTTTGGCATTAAACAATTTGACATAGAAGGAAGGGTCACAATCACTCAATACCCGGAGTTTACTCTTTTTAATGTTTATTTCCCAAATGGCAAGATGAGCGAAGAGCGGTTAAAGTACAAGATGGATTTTTACGATGTTTTCCTTGATTTTGTAGATCCCATTAAGGCACGGGGGGGAAGGCTCATTATTTGCGGTGATTTTAACACCGCCCATAAGGAAATAGACTTGGCTCGGCCTAAGGAAAATGAAAATGTCTCGGGGTTTTTGCCCATGGAAAGGGCGTGGATGGACAACTTTGTGGCTCATGGTTTTATAGATACCTTTCGTCACTTCAACAAAGAACCAAAGCACTATACTTGGTGGAGTTTGAGAACGAGAGCCAGAGAGCGGAACATAGGCTGGAGACTGGATTACTTTTTTGTCACTGAGAATCTGCTAGGCTCGGTTACAGAGGCAAGCATTTTGTCTGATGTGATAGGCTCTGACCATTGCCCCGTGGGGATTAGGCTGAGACTGTGAAAACTTTAGTTCAATGTGATTTCGACGGTACGATTACCGAAGAAGATGCTAGCTTCTTTCTTTTGGACACCTTCGCTCAGGGAGATTGGCGACGACTGCTGCGGGAGTATAAGGAGCATAGGATATCTGTCGGGGAGTTCAATACTAGGGCTTTTGCCATGGTTAAAGCCGATAAACATACGCTACTTGAAGCTCTAAAAGGTAATGTTGAGGTGCGAGCTGGATTTCACGAACTGGTAAATTATTGCCTGGGAAAAGGCTTCAGATTGGTCATTGTGAGCAACGGTCTGGATTTTTATATAAGGGCTGTGCTGAAAGACCTGGGGCTGGATAGTATCGAAGTGCATGCTGCGCAAGCTTCCTTCCACCCTGAAGGAATGAAAGTTCAATATGTGGGGCCGGATGGCGAAAGAGTAGATGATGGCTTTAAAGAGGCATATATCAAATCGTTTCTAAAGCTAGGGTACAGGGTAATATATATGGGGAATGGCGATTCCGATGTTGCTCCAGCAAAATACGCTCACCATGTTTTTGCCACAGGCGAGCTGTTGGCGTACTGCAGAGAGAACAATCTTAAATATAAACCCTTTGAAAATTTCATTGATGCCGTTAGGGACATAGCCCTTCTGTAGCCGTGCTCCTTGAATTTCTACGATTCCAAATAGACTTAAATTCCCCACTTTCAATCATCGGCAGCATCACATCCACTACACTGACATTGTACTTTGTTCCCCTGCCGTCTTTGAGCTCTTTTAGAATATCACTCGTGGTCCTTGCTGGCCGATAAGGACGATGGGAACTCATAGCTTCCACCACATCGCAGACAGCGAGAATGCTGACTTCCAGACTTAGCTTATCCCCTGTGATACCGTCAGGATAACCCGAGCCATCTAGCCGTTCGTGGTGTTGCAGTGCTACGTCGGCTACTGGCCAGGGAAGATTTGCATCCTTCAATATGTTATAACCTTGTTTCGTATGGGCACGGATAAGAGCCCATTCTTCCTCAGCTAGTTCACCCGGCTTGGTAAGAATACTTGTTGGGATGGAAATCTTGCCGATGTCGTGGAGCAATGCGTCGAGATAGAGCCTCTCAACCATATCCTCAGCCAAGCCCATATTCTCGCCTACAAGACAGGCCAGTTCAGCTACTCTTTGTTGATGCCCCGCCGTATATGGGTCACAAGATTCAATCACGCGAGAAATGATTTTTGCCAGGTTGATAAAAGAACTCTTCAATTGCTCTTCCGTTTTATCGCGCTCGGTGATGTCGCTGCGAAACCCCTGGAATCCTACAATTTTGTCTTTTCTATTGATGAAATTTAAATACTGCTCTATCAGTATTCTTTTGCCATCTTTCCTGAAAATCTCATGCACTATGCTGGATACAGGTTCATCTGCGCTCAGTATCTTCTCTACTTGCTTGGAAAGATATTCCCTACTTTCTGGAGGGAGGATGTTTGTTGGTTTCATCTCGGTTAATTCTTCCAGACAGTAGCCACACAGTTTCTCAAGCGCCTTGTTACCCGCTCCAGTATTGTCTTGGATGTCCGCAGAAAAAACTGCCTCCAAGCAAGTCGCAAAAAGATTGCAATAGTGTTCTGCACTTTTCCCTAATGCCTGCTCCATGTGTTTGCGCTCGGTGATGTTCCTTCCGATGGCAAGTCCCACAAATTTGCCGTTTTGCTGCCAAGTGGATAAAGACAATTCAACGGGGAATGTAGAGCCATCTTTTCTCAATGCTTCAAATTCGATGGTCCCTGTTCCCCCGCAATTTCCGCCCAAGAAATCCGTCAGTTCTTTTGTGTGACCTTCTATATGTTTCTCCGACATCAACTTGGTTACTGGCTGGCCCAGTATCTCTTCGCTCGAGTAGCCTAAAATTTGCTCTGCACCTTTATTCCAGAATATTATCGTCCCTTTGCGATTCACCCCCAGTATGACATCCCGGGAGTATGCTACGAGGGCCTTGTATATCTCTCTGCTTCTAGGTAGCGCTTCTAACTCTTTGTGTGGTGGTTCTATTTCTTCCATAAGCGATTTTTCTTCTTACTACCATACCTACTTCCTTCCCTGCCCGGCTAAAAAATTCAGGCTCTATTCAGCCATATTTCCTTTGCACCTTGCTTCGTTTCTGGATTTACCTGAGGAAGCACTGGTGTCCTCTTGTGACTGTGTTGGGATGAATATTGAGGATGAAGGTGATATCTTTCACGGTCGGCATCCGGAGGGGATAATCGGTCCTCCGGGGTTTTTGTCTTTATCATCGTGCTCTAATCATAATCAAATATACCTAACTATATCAAACAGATCAATCCGTTTGCAATAGGGATTTGGTTGTGGGGATGGTGAGAGTTCAGTCTCAGCTTAAAGTCCACGCTATCCAGGTAATTGAGCATATGCCGAATCTGAAATACTAATCACAGGAATCTTATTTCTAAGCAGGGGATATTCAGAAATTTAGTGAGAGGCTTTAGCTTCGTGCTACAAAGTTTGCCAAAATTCAAGGATGTCACAATTGCAACTGTGAGGTGATTCCTTGCATGGCCTCGATTCCTAGGCTGATGAACTCTTCCAGTTCCAGTCCGATTTTCTGACATTGAGCCACTTGCTCCCGATTAACTCCGGCCGCAAAGCTTTTTTCGCGAAAGCGTTTCATTACCGATTTAGTGGTCAATCCGCTTAGTTTATCGGGGCGAACCAGAGCGGCCGCGGTGATAAGCCCGCTCAGGGGGTCAGCACAAAAAAGGGCCTTATCCAATTTCGTTTCTCGGGGAACGCCATGAGCTTCGTTATGGCACAAAATAGCATGGACCATAGTCTCACTGGCTCCAAGCTCCTGGGCGATGTCAGCTCCCAATTTGCTATGGCTACTCATATCACCCTCAACCAGTTCCATATCTATATCGTGGATGAGCCCGGTAATGCCCCACTCTTCTTCATCCTCTCCCAACTTCCTGGCCAAAGCCCGCATAATAGCCTCGGTGGCTAGCATATGCTTAATCATATTCTTATCCTGGACATTGCCATGGATGGAATCAAGAATTTCGTCCCTGTTGGGCCTTGATGTCATGTCAATACCTTTTCCCGCTGCGTTAATAATATACCACGTAGATATTGCCCGGTAAAAGAGGCATCGTTTCGGGTCAATTCCTCAGGCGTGCCGGCATCCACAAGGTAGCCACCATCGTCACCAGCTCCAGGACCAAGGTCAATGACCCAATCGGCGTTTTTGACCACATCCAGGTGGTGCTCAATGACAATTACCGTGTTTCCGT
>CAZZAC010000073.1:0-5639 GCA_964652095.1 uncultured Dehalococcoidales bacterium
GCACCGGGGATGGAGTGGTCTACGGGGAAGCAACGCAGATTAAAGCTACATTTACTAATATCGCCCAGCAGTTGCGAGGCAAGTTTTTTCTTTCGGGTAGCTTTTTCCCAAAATTTTTCGGCCTCCTCGCTCAACTCGAGCTTATCAGCAACGCAGAAGCGACGTTGGCGGTCAACACTGCTGCTGGCAACATAAGCCCCCTGCTTCCATCCCTTCAGACATTCCTCCACCCTGGGGGTGAAATAGCACACCTGCTGGTCGAAGGCTGATCTGCCTGAGTCCTGTACTGCCTTGGCGATAAATGCTGTGATCGCCGTGGCGTATACCGGAATGTCCTCTCTCAGGAAGGATATGTGGCCGGAGTGGTCGAGATGGGCATGGGTTAACAGAATTCCATCTATATCTTCAAGTTTACGATAATGCTCGGCTCGGCGAAATCGCTGCCACAGGTTTTCTGTCTCCAGGTCAGTGCGGTAAATGCCCTCAAGCTGGGGAAGCAGCCCCATTATTAACAGGTCGAGGAGTCCTGCTCCGGGTCGAGGCTTTAAATATTCCTCGTAGAAGGTTCGATACTTACTATAGGGATAGCCAAAGTCCAGGAAAAGCTTCCCCTTATCATCTTCAAGGAGGATTTTATTGCCTCCGATTTCTCCGACGCCTCCGTAGAACGTAAGTTTAACCATGTCGGTAGTGTATCACAGGGAAGGAGGCAACTCTATTTTTCCAAATCGTGAAGAAAGGGATTCAGTCACGCCCCAAATATTGCGGGCGAAGCTTAATTGCTAAAATAATTATCCCACACTGAGCAATTCCAGCATCTTGCTGACATCCGTCGTTGGCAACTTGCAGTTATAATTCAGACAGACGTAAGCCGTGGCCCTGCCCCCGATGCTCGATTGATTTTTGGTAAATTCGGCAAGCTGAGCTAATTCAGGCGATTCTTGTTCATCGGAATTGAGAAGTACCACCTTGTTCGGCAAGAAACGTGTTCTTAACGCTTTTACCATAGCTTTGGTATCTTCTGCCTGTGCCTTGCCGGCGATAACCACTTCATAACAAGGCCCAATTCCGAAATCCAGGGCAACCATGAGTTGAGTATGCGCCGATGGTGATTGTTTGACGCTTCCGGAAAAAGCACTACCGATTCTCGCTGCTTTCTCTTCCAAACCGGAAGTCGCAGTCATACGCCCTAGACGAAGCAAGTTCAGCATTGCCACAGAATTTCCCGATGGAATAGCGCCATCATAAATCTCCTTCTTTCTAACAAACAGGCTTTCGCCATCGTCAGGCGTGAGATAAAGCCCACCGCCATCTTCGTCCCAGAAATGCCTTACCATATCACTAGTCAGTTCGAGAGCAACTTCAAGATGCCTTGCGTCGAAAATGGCCTCATACAGTTCTATTAGACCCCAAACCAGAAAAGCATAGTCATCCAGATTTGCTTCTACGCCAGCCTGACCATCTCGATAGCGGTGCAAGAGCCGGCCGTCCGGTTTGCGCATATTCCCAAGGATGAAATCTGCAGCACGGCAGGCCGCTTCAGCATACTCAGGCTCATCAAAGGCTTGGGCCCCTTTCGCCAATGCAGCGATCATGAGACCGTTCCAATCAGTCAAAATCTTGTCGTCCTTCATAGGATGGACACGTTTTTCGCGGTAAGCAAATAATTTCTGCCGTATCAATTCCAGATGCGCCTGAAGGTCTTGTTGAGACAGATTCAAGTCGGAGGCGAGCTCTCCAAGCGCCTTTCTTAAATGCAAAATGTTAACGCCACTCTTCCTTCTAGTGGCTTGCTCCAGGAAATTGCCATCTTTTTCAATGTTGAATACTTTGGCGACGAAATTTGCTTCCTCATTGCCAAGTGCCTGTCGAACTTCCTCCTGCGTCCAAAGGTAAAACTTCCCTTCCTCTCCCTCGCTATCAGCATCTTCAGCCGAGCAAAACCCGCCTTCTGGCGCTGTCATATCCCGCAGAACATAGGTGAAAATCTCCCGTGCTGTCTTTCCATAATCTTCTTTTCCCGTTGCCTGATAAGCCTCGGTGTAGGCCATAGCTAACATAGCTTGATCGTAAAGCATCTTCTCAAAGTGGGGAACAAGCCATTGCGAATCTGTGGAATAGCGGTGGAAGCCAAATCCAACGTGGTCATAGATGCCGCCACGCCGCATTGCCTGAAGGGTTTTCTCCACCATATCCAGCGCTGCCTTGTTGCCGCCACGTTTCCAGTAGCGGAGCAAAAAGAGGAGATTGTGTGGGGTGGGAAATTTCGGAGCGCTGCTGAAACCAGCGTGCTGTCCATCAAAGCGTTTGGCCAGCTGCTCATATGTGAGCTCCAGTGTCGCTTCATCTAGGTATTCACCGGGTGTGTCCTGCGAGGTCTGTTGAAGTACGGCAGCGATTTCATTGGACAGGCTTAATGCTTCGCCTCGCCGCGTTGCCCAAAGCTCTCTAATGTGTGGGATTAGCTCCATCATTCCAATCAGCCCAAATCGGCCCTCCCTAGGGATATAAGTGGCGGCGAAGAAAGGTTTCTTATCCGGCGTTATGATGATACTGAGAGGCCAACCCCCGCTGCCTGTCATCACCTGACAGGCGCTCATGTAAACATTGTCTATATCAGGACGTTCCTCACGATCTACCTTTATGGAAACGAAAGCCTCGTTCATAAGCCTGGCTACTTCAGGATGCTCAAAAGACTCATGTGCCATCACGTGGCACCAATGGCATGTTGAATACCCTATAGATAAAAAGATGGGTTTATTTTCCCTTTGAGCTCTCTCGAACGCTTCTGGACCCCATGGGTACCAGTCCACCTGGTTATGAGCATGTTGACGCAAATAAGGAGAAGCCTCGTTTATCAGATGGTTAGGCATTTAAAACTCCCTGCTACTGAGCAGAACCACTATATTCCAGAGCGATCTAATGTTTTTCTTTCTCTTCTTCAACGGGGTGGCAGCATCCACACTTGCAAGGCCCACTACCGGTGGCACAGGGCTCACAACAATACTTAACGCCCTCTTTCTCATAGCCCGCTCCCACGATGGTGCAGCCACAAACCGGACATAGTTGCTCGACCATCTTACCCTCCTTTCTAAACTCTTATTGTTTATCGTCGCCGGGAATTACCTTACATATTATTCAATTATAAAAACCACCGCCATTCTTGTATGTGACTTTTGTATCAATAATTTGACTAGTGTGCCTTAACGTTAATCTTCAAGCTGTCTATTTTACCCACTCCCTTTAATGAAGAGACCAAGCCAATTATTGTGTTGGTGAAAATTTCCTTAGGGAAAGGGGTAAGGGGAAGTTCATTCCCATTAACGACGAGCTTGACATCGCCCCGCTCCAGATAAAGTTCCAGGTCCCGTATGTTTTCAGCTCCTTTCAAGCAAGAGACTGCACCGACCACAGTTCGAGTCAGAAACTCCTCGACGAAGGGGTTGAGTTTAGTAGATACATTGTTGACCGCAAGCTCTGCCCCGAGGTTCTTCTCCATTTTACACCTCCTGGTCTAAAAAATGGTGTCGACTCTATTGTTTCTCCCCCGCCATTGCGAACACCTGAAAGGTGTGTGGCAATCTCATTACCACCTCCCAGATTGCTTCGTTGCTACGCTCCTCGCAATGACAAAGGAAGAAGGCTCCTCGCAACGACAGAACCTAAAATGGGGAGTGCTAAGCGCCAGGTTTTTCGGTATACTTACGGGGATGGATAAAATGTTCCTGGTGGACAAGCCTAAAGGGCTTACCTCCTCCCGGGTGGTAGAGCGGATAAAAAAGAAATTCAACGTGAAAGCTGGCCACACGGGGACCTTGGACCCCCTGGCTACGGGGCTTTTAGTGGTTCTCACCGGCAAACGGACGAAAAACGCCTCTTTGTTTCTTAAGCTGGACAAGGCTTACGAAGTTAAGGCTGTTCTCGGTATTGAGACAGATACCTTTGACTCTGAAGGAAGGATTTTGCGACGAAGCGATAGCGAAGTAACCAGAGAAGAATTGGAAAGGGCGATGAAGGAATTTTATGGTGATATTTGGCAGACTCCTCCACCATTTTCAGCTAAAAAAATAGCGGGACAAAAAGCTTACCAACTAGCCAGAAAAGGTATCAGCGTAGATATACCACCTAAAAAGGTGAGCATTTATTCCTTGGAGCTCAAGGAGTTCCAGTTCCCCTATTTCACTTTTGCTTGTGAGGTATCTTCAGGATTTTACGTTAGAAGCCTTGCTCATGATATCGGAGAGAAACTCGGGGTGGGCGCTACTGTAGTGGAAGTCCGCCGCACTAGAGTGGGCCCTTATCATGTGGAACAAGCTAAAGGCTTGGAGGAGCTCCTGGGCTATAAGTAGTTGCCCCCTGCAGTCAACAGCTTTGCTTTTTAGCGACAGTGGTAAACTCGGGCAAATTTTCACGCTAAAAAGCATAGATCTGGCATTATTTTCCCTTTGAATGGGTTATAGTGCCATGATATAATGCTTTAACAATGGCTACTGAGAAAGAGAAAGCAGTCGAATTGGCTATTGAGCAAATCGAGAGGCAATATGGCAAAGGTTCGATTATGAAGTTAGGCGAAGCTCCAGCCAGAGTAGCTGGAGATGCCATTCCCACCGGGGCACTGGCTCTGGATCTGGCTTTAGGAATAGGTGGCATACCTAGAGGGCGAGTTACCGAGATATTTGGTTCTGAGGCTTCAGGTAAAACTACACTCGCCCAGCATATAATCGCTGAAACTCAAAAAGCTGGCGGTATTGCTGCATATATTGATGTTGAGCATGCCCTTGACCCTAGATATGCCGCTAACTGCGGTGTCAACCTGCGCGATTTACTTATCTCCCAACCTGACACCGGCGAGCAAGCTCTGGAAATTACTGAAACCCTGGTGAGAAGCGGTGCTGTAGATGTAATAGTCATCGACAGTGTAGCCGCCCTAGCGCCCAGAGCTGAGATAGAAGGCGAGATGGGCGATGCCCATGTTGGTTTGCAGGCACGATTGATGTCCCAGGCACTGAGAAAATTGAGTGCTGCTATCAGTAAGTCTAAAACAGCGGTTATTTTTATTAACCAGTTGCGAGAAAAGGTGGGCATTGTTTTCGGTAATCCGGAGGTAACTCCCGGGGGAAGGGCGCTTAAGTTCTATAGTTCGGTGAGGATAGATTTGAGGCGGGGTGAGTCCATCAAGCAGGGCACAGAAATGGTAGGCGCAAGAGTAAGGGCCAGGGTGGTTAAGAATAAGGTAGCTCCTCCCTTTCGCAGCGCTGAATTTGATATTATGTTTAATCACGGGATAAGCAAGGAGGGGAATCTGGTTGACCTTGGGGTGGCAACAGATGTGATAAAGAAAGCTGGCGCCTTCTTTACTTACGGCGATACGAAATTGGGGCAGGGCAGGGAAAATGCCAAGGATTACCTGAGGCAGCACTCTGAACTAGCTTCACAACTAGAAAGCACAATAAGAGCTTCAACAGCTATTCCCAGCATCTCTCTCGGAAAAGGTTCAGAAACCTTATCGCAAGAAGATTGATGTAATTCAGGAAGAAGCCAGTTGACCGATAGTAATTCCTTGCAGGACTGCCTCAATGCAGCTTACCATTATCTCAGTTATCGCCCGCGCAGCGAAGGGGAAATCAGGCATTGGCTTC
>CAZZAC010000074.1:0-5580 GCA_964652095.1 uncultured Dehalococcoidales bacterium
GCGAAATAAGTCTTCCTGAGGGTGTGGAGATGGCTATGCCCGGTGACAGCCTGGCGCACATGAAGATTAAGACCATTTACCCTGTGGCTATGGAGCAAGGATTACGCTTTGCTATCAGGGAGGGTGGCAAGACAGTCGGGGCTGGCGTGATTAGCAAGGTTATTGCATAAATATCGACTCCTGCGCATTGTGTAAACTTTTGAATAAACGTGGCTAAGAAAAAGGGTGGTTTACGCGTAATTATCCAGCTAGCTTGCAATCAATGCTCGCGGAGAACATATACTACGACGAAGAACAAGAAAAATGATTCGCAACGGCTGGAGCTGAATAAGTATTGCCCCTATTGTCGTGGCTATACTATTCATAAAGAAACAAAGTAACTCATGACAGCTCGTTCTAAGAAAGAGAGTACCAAGTCCGCTCCAGCTAAAAAATCGAGGTTCAGTTTCTTTGCTGAGGTGGTAGCTGAACTGCGAAAAGCACACTGGCCAACAAGGCAGGAAGCTTTGAGGTTAAGTATTTTAGTGCTCAGTGTGTGTATTGTTGTCGGAGCTATTTTGGGTGCTTTAGACTGGGCTTTTACAAGACTATTCTTGCTTCTAGGTGGTTAGTATCAATGATTGATGGGGAATGGTACTTATTATATGTCTCTTCGGGTCACGAGGAGCAGGCCAGGAGAAATTTAGAACAGCGTATCAAATATATGGATATAGGTGACAAGATATTTGATGTGGTAATACCCACAGCTAAAGAGATTGAAATCAAAGCTGGAAAGCGTCGTACGATAAGTAAAAAGGCTTTCCCAGGCTATATCATGGTAAATATGAAATTAGACGAGCATAGCTGGGATATCGTACGCAACACTCCTGGTGTCGCTGGCTTCGTGAGCGCTGGTACCAAACCTGTTCCTTTACCTACGCAAGAGGCAAACGCCATCCTGCAACGCATGGACGAAGCTCCTACCGACGTTAAGATGACTTTCAAGGAAGGAGATAGTGTACGTGTAACGAGTGGACCTTTTATTGACTTCATCGGCAAAGTGGAGCAAGTTAACTTGAGCAAAGGTAAGGCAATAGTTTTACTATCGCTCTTCGGCCGGGAAACGCCCGTGGAATTAGACCTCTTAGGGGTAGAAAGGATATGACCTGCCCTGAGTAGGAGCCCAGAACGCAATGAAAGAGAGAATCAGTAATGGCAAAGAAGGTTAAAGCGGTCATTAAGTTGCAGATACCTGCGGGTAAAGCTACTCCGGCACCACCTGTGGGGCCTGCTTTAGGGCAGCATGGTCTTAATATCATGGCTTTTTGTAAGGACTATAATGAGCGAACTGCTTCTCAAGAAGGTTTCATCATTCCTGCTGAGATAACTGTATATGAGGATCGCTCCTTTAGCTTTGTGACCAAGATGCCACCCGTTTCTGATCTATTACGGCGCGCTTTGGGAGTGGAAAAGGGTAGCGGTAATCCCGTAGGCGAGAAAATAGGCAAGATAAGCAGAGATACAGTTTATGAGATCGCGCGAACTAAAATGAAGGACCTCAATACGACTGATATTGATAAGGCAGCAAGCATTGTTGCCGGCACGGCTCGGAGCATGGGAGTTGAGGTAGAACAAATTTAAGTTCTTAAAAGTTCATAGAATTTTGAGGGTATAAGTAAGTGGAAAAACATGGTAAGAAATACCAGGAAACTAGTAAACTTATAGATAAGTCCAAAGCCTATTCGCCTGAAGAAGCAATCGAGTTGGCTAAGAAGACTTCCTATGCCAAATTTGATGAGACCGTTGAGCTCCATTTGAGGATGGGAGTCGATCCCCGCAGTGCTGACCAACAAGTGCGTGGTGTAATTCTACTGCCTAATGGACTGGGGAAGAAGACACGAGTGCTCGTCTTTACCCAAGGTGAGGGGATAAAGTTGGCGGAGGAAGCAGGTGCTGACTATGCTGGAGCAGATGAGCTTATTAAACAAATTGAAGGCGGCTGGCTTGAGTTTGATGTATCTGTTGCTACCCCTGATTTGATGCCTAAAGTAGCCAAGCTCGGTCGTATTTTGGGGCGGCGAGGTTTGATGCCCAATCCCAAGTCTGGCACCGTGGTACAGCCTCAGGATCTAGCGCGAGTTGTGAAAGAAGCTCATAAAGGTAGAACTGAATTTCGTTTGGATAGGACAGCTATTATCCATTTGCCCATTGGCAAAATCAGTTTTGATAAGGACAAGCTCTTGGAGAACCTGGCAGCGGCGGTCGAAGCTATTGTTAAAGCAAAGCCCAGTGGGGCTAAAGGGCAATATATCAGAAGCGCGTTCCTGTCTACCAGCATGGGGCCGGGATTTAAGCTGGATATTACATCTGTACTTGCTGTGTCAAGTCTTTTGAGCCGATAACCCAACCAGAAGCTGCAATGCTCTTATATGTGACAAGCCTGTTGCGTTGCGCGCCTATATTGGAAACCTGGGAATACGCCATCACTGGTTGTCTGCAATAGTTAGTTGGTTCCAGTCAGGGAGAACTTTTGCCGTCAAACTTAAACTTGAAATAGGGAAGACAACAAATAATGAAAGCTCTAATAATCTATATCTCCGTGCACCATGGCAATACTGAACGAGTTGCTAAGGTAATGGCAAATATTCTTGATGCCGACTTGTTGCAGATGAAGCAAGTGGATGCAAGTATGCCTGAGCAGTATGACTTAATTGGTTTTGGCTCAGGGATTTATTTTGGCAAACATCATAAAAGTCTATTAGATTTTGTCGATATGCTACCCATGCTAAGAAACAAAAAAGCGTTCATTTTTTCGACAAGTGGACTAAGGAAAATACAGTTTATCCATAATTTCGATAAACCGCTGAAAGAAAAACTGCAACGAAAAGATTTCGATATTATCGGTGAATTTTCTTGTCGGGGACTTGATACATACAGGGCAACTAAGCTCGTTGGTGGAGTAAACAAGGGCAGGCCCAATGCCGAGGACTTAAAACAAGCAGAAGATTTCGCCAGCGGCCTCAAAAATTCTGGGGCATCATACCTAAATTAGACATTGTTGTCCAATTAACGGCTCACCAGCAGTTTCCCCAGTTCTTCAGCTTCCCGCATCAATGCTTCATTATTTTCAATTTCACCGGCCTTCATCGCACTGCCGTACACCATACCAACGATCTTTGATCTTGTGTAACGGAAAGCATCTTGAAATGTTCGCAATGCATTCACACACCCGGATTTGACCGGATCAACACCCCCGTAACTCATTGCGATGGCGATCCGTTTGCCAGCAAAAGGATTCCTTGTATAAGCAGGGAGTGCGTAACAGCGATCCATAAATATCTTTGTCTGAGCGGACATTGTAAACCAATAAACCGGGCTGGCAATGACCCAGGCATCTGCCTTTATTAACTTCGGGTATATTTCTTGCATCTCATCTTTGATTGCACATCCTTTGCTAGCATGCTTTTGGCAAGTGTCACAACCCCGGCAGGGACTGATTTTCAGGTCTTGAAGAAACAAAGTCTCCACTTCTGCGCCAGCGGATTTTGCCCCACGCGAAATCCGGGCTGCCAAAGTGGAACTATTTCCTTTTTTCCTCGGACTACCTAGAATGACCAGTACTTGCTTAGTCTTTGCTTTGTTTTCCAACGTCCTTGCCTCCTAAGCGATATTCAGGAACTATTCCCGGCTCCTGATGGTGATTTCCGTTCCTGTGGCTACCTTTCTAAATATCGTGGCGTCGCCCATGACTTTGCCGAACACAGTAACCGGGCTCGCCGGGCGAATTTCATCTCTCTGGCTTACAGGAGTGGGACCGAAGAAGATACAAAACGCATTGCTATCAGGCCAGTAACCTAAATCTCCTATGCTTACCACTTCTTGTCCAGCCTCTAACCTGAGGCCAAGGGGAATCGAGAAATATATTTCGTCTCCCCAGAGGTTGACGCGGCCATTAACAGGCAAGGCTTCCCAGATTGCCTGAGCCGTCCTGGTATTATTTAGCTCAGCCGTTGCTTCAATCGCTCCTGATGTTATCCGAATTTTGTTTCCCATGTTGACTATTCCTTGACACGCTCATGGCTGAGCCTGCAATAGATTGTATCAGCCGGAAAAATGAACTAACAAGCTCAGTCTATCTTTTTGAACATCTTGCCCTTGGTTCCACACACGGGACAGCTATCAGGTGGTTCTTTTTCCGCGGTATAGCCGCAGACGGGACACACATAATAGGCAGAGGTCTCTTTGGTAGCGCCCAGATTATCAAGGAGCTTCTGATAAAGCTGTGCATGAATCCTTTCTACCTCATTGGCATAATAAAATGACTGTTCTGCTTCTTTATTCTCTTCAGCTTTGGCAGCCTCCAGCATCTTAGGATACATGTCCTTGAATTCATGGGTCTCACCTGCTATAGCTTCCAGCAGGTTCTCTTTGGTACTCTTGATTCCCTTGAGCGCTCTAAGATGATTGTGGGCGTGAATAGTCTCAGCTTCAGCAGCGGCTCTAAATAGCTTTGCTACCTGCGGATAGCTATCCTTGTCAGCGGCAGAGGCGAAGGCAAGATATTTGCGATTTGCCTGTGATTCTCCGGCAAAGGCGTCTCTTAAGTTTTCTTCCGTCTTTGACATCGCTTTTTCCCTCCTCTCTATGCTAGACCTTATTAGGTGAATAGGCTTATTATACTATCGGTAAGTGGCAGCCGCCAGTTTTCAGCCGGGATAGCCCAAGGTAATAAGGTAATAAGGTCACTTGTTTGAGGGTAGTGATATATCCGCTGGGTTGTGTGTTACCCTTGTGCTTTCTATCAAGAGTGAGGTACCATTCTACTTGAGTACTTTATGTGCCATACTTAAATATGAACTTCAAGTCAATCTCTGGCAAGGGGGTGAAAATGAAAGTAGCTAAAGTGGGCGAAATGAAGGACCTGGACAGGCGTGCTACGGAAGAATTTGGCATCTCGGAAGACCTTTTGATGGAGAACGCCGGCCAGGCAGTATACTTCGTCATGTTGCAGGAACTTGGCATAAAGAACAACAAATTTGTAGTCTTTTGTGGCGGTGGTAACAATGGGGGGGACGGGTTGGTTATTGCCAGGAAGATTCACTCCAATGGTGGGGAAGTAAAAATCTTTCTTTTGGACGATGAAGCCAAATTTAAAGGGGCAGCAAAAAAGAACTTTGAAATAGTATCCAGAATGCCCATAGAGATGTTCAGGGTTAGCTCAATTGACTCCGTAATACCTGAGCTCCTTGATTGTGATGCCATTGTGGATGCCATATTTGGTACAGGTCTTGTCCGAAAGGTCAGCGGGATATACAAAGATGTGATTCAACTGATAAACGAGAGCCAAAGTACAGTATTTAGCGTGGATATTCCTTCAGGCATAAATGGCGATACCGGAGAGGTGATGGGTGTGGCAGTAGAGGCAGATTATACCGTAACGTTTGGGCTTCCCAAGGTTGGAACTATGCTTTATCCCGGGTATGAGCACTGCGGAAAGTTGTATGTTTCGCACATATCTTTTCCACCTGCTCTCTATAATTCCGAGTCCATAAAGGTAGCAATCAATAATCCGGTAGAGCTTCCGGAAAGAGCCAGAGATAC
>CAZZAC010000075.1:0-5259 GCA_964652095.1 uncultured Dehalococcoidales bacterium
AAAATAAATGTTCTAAAATTTACACATTTTAGGGAGACGAATCTTGGAGATTAAAATTATAGCTGGAGACATAGCTCAAATCGAAGCTGATGCCATTGTGATAAATCTTTTTGAAGGTGTGGAACAACCGGGCGGCGCTACTGCTGCTGTGGATAAAGCTTTGGACGGAGCTATTAGTTCTCTCATCAGTCGAGGTGAGATTAAGGGTAAGTTTGGAGAAGTTAACATTGTCCATACGTTTGGGAAACTGCCAGCAGGGATAGCAGCTATTGCTGGGTTGGGCAAGCGCCAGGATTTCAATGTGGATAAAATTCGCGGCGTAGCCGGAGAATTTTGTCGGGCATTGCGTAAATTGAATTGTCACAAGATAGCTACAATACTTCATGGTGCTGGCATAGGTGGTATTGAGCTTGAAGCTTCAGCTGAAGCAATAGCTGAGGGCGCTCTTCTCGGGCTTTATAGCTTCACCAAATATAAGAAGCCTGAATATGAGGATATCGAAGAAATGCTGATAGTGGTAAGAGAAAAGGAAAAAGTCCCAATCCTGGAGCCGGCTATTGGCAAGGGGAAGCTGGTAGCTGAAGCTACCAACTTGGCTCGGGATATGGTTAATGAACCAGCTAACTACATGACACCTAGCCAGATGGCTGAAGCAGCTAAAGAAATAGCTAGCAAATATAATTTAGAATTCAAAGTCTTTGACCGAGAGGACATGGAGGCGATGGGCATGGGAGCACTCTTGGGGGTGGCGAAAGGAAGCAACCAGCCCCCCAAGCTAATAACTCTCAGCTATAAAGGAGATGAACGTTCTGAAAAAGTCTTTGGCTTTCTGGGCAAGGGCATAACTTTTGATTCCGGGGGAATCTCCATTAAGGCGTCGGAGGGGATGGGCGAGATGAAGGATGACATGGCTGGTGCTGCTGCAGTTATGACAGCAGTTGGGGCTATTGCTCAGTTGAAACCGAAGATTAATGTCACCGCTATTATTCCGGCTACCGAGAATTTACCCAGTGGCACCGCCTTGAAACCAGGCGATGTACTGAAGGCGATGAATGGCAAGACCATAGAAGTGATAAGCACCGATGCCGAAGGAAGGCTTATCCTGGCTGATGCCCTGAGTTATGCTCAGAAACTTGGTTTATCTCCCCTGATAGATTTAGCTACTTTGACAGGAGCTTGTCGTGTTGCTTTAGGCACCCTTTATAGTGGTCTCTTTGGCAATGACCAAGACTTGATAGATAAAGTCCGCAAAGCTGCGGAAAGAACCGGCGAGAGAATGTGGCAAATGCCCATGCCCGAGGAGTATAAAGAGCAAAACAAAAGCGAAATTGCCAATGTTAAGAATACCGGCAACAGATATGGCGGAGCCATCACTGCTGCCCTCTTCTTGGCTGAATTTGTTGCCAATATCCCTTGGGTTCATATTGATATAGCTGGCACTGCCTTCTCGACCAAGGAGAGTGGCTATATAGCAAAAGGGGCTACTGGAGTCGGCGTCAGAACTTTAGTCGAATTAGCTTTGAGCGAAGCAACAAGTCAGGAGGCTATATGAAAGTAAAGTGGTTAGGTCATGCTTGTTTTTTGATTACCTCCAGAGATGGCCTAAGAGTAATTACCGACCCTTATGCCGTGGGTGGAGGTATTAATTATTCTCCTATCAAGGAAACTGCTGATGTCGTTGTGGTGAGCCATGACCATGACGACCACAGTAACGTTTCTGCAGTACAAGGGAAACCTGAAGTGGTTAAAGGTGACGGCAAAAAAACTGCTAAAGGAATTCAGTTTAGGGGCATCGCCACTTATCATGATGCCTCTCAAGGCACACAAAGAGGACCTAACACCGTCTTTTGTTTCACCATAGATGATATAAGGCTTTGTCACCTCGGTGATTTAGGGCATGTGCTTGGTTCAGAGCAGGTCACTGAAATTGGTGCCGTGGATATATTGTTTGTTCCTGTGGGTGGTTTCTTCACCATTGATGCCCCCGTAGCTAGCCAGGTATGTGACCAACTAAAGCCGAAAATGGTTATTCCCATGCATTTTAAGACGCCCAAGTGTGCCTATCCCATAGCCGGTGTTGAGGATTTCCTTAAGGGCAAGAAAAATGTAAGAAAGGTAGCGGGTAGTGAAGTGGAGTTCGGGCGCGAAAAGCTTCCGGCTGCCACCGAAATCCTGCTGTTGCAACCGGCTTTGTAGCTATTGAAATTTGGTCACTGATATGAAGTCCATGATTGTCAAAGATTCGGATTTTGTGTTCACTCCTCCTCCACAGCTGGCCTGGGCAAGACGAGTTTTAATCAAACCAAATGCCGGTTATCCCATGCCGTACCCTGTAACCACAAGTCCCAAACTGCTGAATGTTATTATCAGAGGTATTAGAAAAATTAGTAATGCGGATATCCTCATTGCGGACGGGACTCCTAGCGGTGAATCGATTTACCCAATATATCAAGCTTTAGGATATAACTTTCATCACGTCCTTATGCTCGATATCAGGGATTCCATTTTTATAGAGGTGCAGAATCCTTTATCTCAATTCTATGCTGTGGAGAGTTTCTGGGTGCCCAATGTAGTATTGCGCAGCGACTTTTTGATCAGCGTTACTCCCTTCAAGGTTGGTGGTCGCTCTGGTCACTTCAGTGTAGCAAACCTTCTGAGTCTGTTGCCTGTGAGCAAGTATAAAAAAGACAAGCCGGGTGGCTGGGGAACTCTGTATGAGTTAGGCATTGAGAAAGTCCTTGCTGACCTTTACTTCACCTTGCCCTTCGATTTGGGCATTATCGAAGCCCATCAAAAATTCTTTTACACTGATGACCCCACGAAAGGGGAAGTGGATGATTACGGGAAGATCTTGGTTGGCGAACCCCATGAAATTGACCTTAAGGCTTCTCAAATAGCTGGAGTTGACTGCGGGCACTTAAAATTGATTAATGAGGGTAGAGTTCAACTTGAGGACTAAGTTGGGTCCTGAATTAACTTAAATCCTAAACTCTAACCCCTGAAATTAGTAATCAGTAGTCAGAAGCCACTTACTGGCTACTGAATTCTGAATTCTTCCCGCTTTCGGATTTAGTGCTTAGGATTTTTCTCAATATCTTATACTAAAATTGTCGAACTGCCCTGAATAGTCCGACCAAGCTACTTCCACTCTCTTGACCCAGGCTCCCGGCGGGCCCGTCTTAAGTTGCTCTAGTAGTCTATCCAACTGTGGCTTCTCTCCTTCAGCTTGAACTTGTACAGAATTGCCGCTGGCAAGGTTGCGAACATACCCTTTTAAGCTTAGCTTCCTGGCTACATTCCGAACGAAGTAGCGAAAGTAGACACCTTGCACCCGCCCATAAACTGTAACGGAAAGCAGTGCCATATCAGCCATTTCGTTATCCTGAGTTACCCTCTTCATTCACAGCTATCCTCGTCGTTCTGAGCCATTTCTTGTCATTCTGAGTTCATGCGAAGAATCTCTACGGTACGGACTGTATCCAGCCGACTTAGCCCTACTTCCTGGGCTAAGGATAATGCTTCATGGAATTCTGCAGATGATATTCGCCGCTCTAAACTTGGAATTTTAAGAGCTTTGTGACAGGGATGGTATTGAGCCATGATATTGACATAGATGTCGCGGGAAATTTCTTTGCTGAGAAAATTCACTATCCCTTTTGTCCCTGCCAAACCGTGGGGTAAAACCAGGTGTCGAACCAGGAGTCCTCGTTGAGCCACTCCCTCCTTGTTTATCTCCAGGTCACCTATTTGCCTATGCATTTCTTTGATTGCTGCTTTATTTACCTCAGGATAGTTTTCAATGCCCGACAATTCTCGAGCAGTCTCCTCAGCGTCGTATTTCATGTCCGGCATATAAATATCGACAATGCCGTCGAGTATCCTCAAGGTCTCCACCGGATCGTAGCCACCGCTGTTGTATACTAAGGGAAGATGCAAGCCTGACTCCACTGCTAGCTCCAGTGCTTCCAGAATTTGAGGAACTACGTGGGTTGGGGATACCAAGTTTATGTTGTGGCATCCTTTAGCTTGAAGGGAGAGCATCATATAAGCCAGCTCTTCTTTGCTCACTTTCTGGCCTTCGCCTAGCTGGCTAATGGAATAATTCTGGCAAAACAGACATCTAAGGTTGCAGTTAGTGAAAAATATAGTACCCGAACCATGTCTGCCCACTAACGGGGCTTCCTCGCCAAAGTGAGGCCCATAGCTGGACACCATTGCTTCGCGGGGTGTACGGCACTTGCCTACATCGCCAGCCAGGCGATTTACACCGCAACTGCGAGGGCATACGGAGCAACTCTCAAGCAAAGATACAGCCGCATCTACCCGTTCCTTTAGCTTGCCACTACGGTAAAGCTCCAGGTAAGCTGCCAACTATCTATTCCTCGTATTCCTCAGCGGGCTTCCTCTTTTTCTTGATTACCTCTGTCTCCAGTTGGGGCACGAATTCCGAAATCGGTTTGCTTTTCTGCGTCCCCTTCTTGGGTTTCTTTGGCTCTCGCCGTCTATAATCTCGTCTACCCATGGCTACACCTCAGTTTTTCCCAAGCTGCTCTTGCTGCTTGGCTCTCAGCAGCTTTCTTACTCCTTCCTGTCCCCCTGCCCAATGCCTCCCCCTCTACCAGGATTTCGGCGGTAAATTGCTTGCTGTGGTCAGGACCAGTAGCTTCCACCAAACGGTAAACTGGCGTTGGCTTCTTTTGTCCCTGGATGAGCTCTTGCACTAATGCCTTGTAGTTTGGGGTTGTCTTCCCTGCCTTTATTTTTTCCAATTCTGGCTTGAGCTGCCTGAGAATAAATCTCCTGGCTTTGGCTAGCCCCTGGTCTAAATATAAGGCACCGATTAGTGCTTCCATAGCGTTTGCTAAGTTGCTCGCCTTCGCCCTTCCTCCATTTGCTTCTTCACCTCGTCCCAACAAGAGCCAGTCACCAAGCTTGAGCGAAGAAGCTAGTTCAGCCAAAGTATCGCGGCAAACTAGAGAGGCACGAATCTCAGTTAGTTCTCCCTCAGGTAGTTTGGGAAACTCTTCATACAGCTTTTCCGCTACAATGAAGTTAAGTATGGCATCACCAAGAAACTCTAAGCGCTCGTTGCTAGGCCGGGCGAAACCAGGATTTTCGTTAAGATAAGATAGATGCACGAAGGCCTGCTCCAGTAAAGATTCCTGGTGGAAAGATATTCCTAAGTCCTTCTGGCAATCGTTCCAATCAATCATTTTCGGAATCAAGTATAGCAACAAAGCTTAGCTAGCTCAACCTGTC
>CAZZAC010000076.1:0-5130 GCA_964652095.1 uncultured Dehalococcoidales bacterium
TGACCAGTCCCAGCAGGTTCCACTGCTCGGTCAGGGGAAAACCGGGCATACCCGGGTTAACCGGGCTGCTTATCTCATAACCCCGAGACGAGACCTCACTGGCGAGACGCCTGAGGACTTCCAGAGCCGTCATGTCCACGGCGGTGCTGCCAATACCGTCCAGAATCATCCCCCGCATAGCCTCGCCGCTTTTACTGTAGTCTGTTACCTGTTTTTCCAGCCTGGGGCCGATGGTGCAGAGGAGAACGGCAAGCTCCTTCGCCTCGGGGAAGATTGCTGGTATTAATGGGCCGTGTATCGCTTTATCACCCTCCAGTGATATCTGGCTGCTGTTCATGCTGCTTACCATATAGTATTCATAAGCCACTGCTGGCTCCAGCAGGCGAGCCTTCTTGACACTGGCGAGTAATTCCCGAATTAAAATTTTTATCTCAGGCCTGACTTTAGCTCCTCCCCCCAGTCCCTGCCGCCGTAGCACATCCCTGGTCTTCAGGCTCAGGGGAATATCACGGATCACGGGCATAGCTCAACCTTTCCTCTGCTCTTATGTTACCACCCCAGCCCGTTAGGTAGCTATTTATATACGCCGTATTCCTTGGTAAACTCTACCATAGTCCTGACGTTCTCTGGCTTTACATCATCGAAGAACGCACAGTTAGCCATCATATAGCCGCCGCCTTTGCCACAATTATCAATAAGTTTCTTGGCGTAGTCTTTCACCTGCTGGGTCGTACCAATGGTCAACAGATCCATAGGCATGTTGCCGGCTATGCAGGCAACGTCACCCAGTATTTCTTTGGCTTTAATCATATCTACTGTGTCGAACAACCAGACTGTCTTACCCTTAGGCAAGTCCTGGATAACTTCCAGCCTCGAATTAGAGCCCCCTTCAGCCCAGAGAAACGGCACCACTCCATCATCAATCAAGCCCAGGAGTATCTTTTTTAGATAGGGCCAGTAGAATTTCTTGTACTGCTCGTCAGACATAAAACCATCGGCACCTTTATGCAGAGGTAAGAATATCAAAGGATTCGAGTTCATGTTTGACTCGATTATGCCTTTCTGAATCCAAAATGGCGTCATTTTATCCATGGCTTCGATGAGCTTTTCTGGTTGGCGGTACATATCAGACATTATCCCCCGGGTGCCCCTGAGGGTGTCACCGAGTATGTCATAAGGCGCTTTGGTATAGCCGGCTTGACCTGAGGGAAATCCTAACGCCGGCATCTCCTTCTCGAAGGCCATGAAATATCCCAGCCATTTTGCGGCTTCACTCCCGGCTTCCAGAAGCTTCTTGAAGGCAGCCTGAACGTCGGGCAGACCATAGGGGAAAAAAATAATGCCAGTTCCATACATTTCATTTATTGTAGTGACGTTAGGGAGCTGCTTGAAGGGTTCCAGGGCTCCGAATATGCGCGGCAGAATGGTGGTGTTGAAGAAATGCGTCGGGTCCTGTAAAAAGGCAGCATATTCATCTGCCTTCATATATTCGCCTTCGTTGCACTGGTAGGTGTGCTCGGGGGCCGTTCCGTGGCCCGGCCACTTGTATAGCTTGTAGTCCAGGATGTCAAAGAATCTCCCCGGCCCGGGCGCCACGCAGCCGAAGTGCGCGTCCGGTTGAAAGTCAACATAGAATTTTTTCCAGGCATTATTGGCTTTTTCATAGTCATACATGACATCGCGAGGGGTCAGCCCGGAATAAAAAGCAGGGAAAAAGCTGGGTATCAGCAACACCGGCACCCTGTCTGGCCTTTTCTTCATCTGGATGGCATCTTTTATCCTGGTGGCCCTTTCCTTGTACAGCTTCTCAGCTTCGGGGCTGGCAAACTTGACGCCCTCCGGCGAAAGCCATTTTTGAAACCGTGCCTCCTGCCTTTCGTCCGATGTCATCTCTTCCCATTTCTTTTCCATTTTATTACCTCCGCATTATTTGACGATTATTACTTGGCGCCGACCCATTTCTTAGCCAGGGACACGCCCGTCATAGCATCCTTGCCATAGGCATCAGCGCCGGTATACTTTCTTACCTCTTCAGTAATCTGGCCGCCGCCAATCATGACTTTTACCTTGTCTCGTAAGCCAGCGGCTTTCATGGTTTCCACGGTTTGTTTCATGGAATCAAAAGCCAGCGTTAAGAATCCACTTAAGCCAACAATGGGGGCACCAGTCTCCTTTATCTTCTCCACAAACTTTTGCGCCGGCACGTCAACGCCGAGGTCATGGACTTCGAAGCCATTGACATCGAGCATAAAGACGACGATGTCCTTGCCGATGTCATGTATATCCCCGGCAACAGTGCCGAAAACAATCTTGCCCAGCTTCTTGCTCTCAGCCGTCTTGGTTAGCTTGGGCTTGACCAGTTCGGTCACTGCTTTCAGTATCTCGCCGGAGTACACGAGGTCAGGTATGAAGTACTCGCTGCTGGCAAACCGCTGGCCCACGATTTGCATGCCCTGTCTGGCATCTCCTAGGATCCTGAGTGGGTCTTCACCGGCGCTCAGCCTATCTTTTACAATCTTAATAGCCTCTTGTTCCTTCAAATCAGCTAACGTGTTAACCAGGTCTTTAGCCATCTTTGTTACCCTCCTATACCTGTATTGGACTTTATAGTCCGCTGGCGTTAATGCTATTTGAAAGTGCATTATAACAAGGACATAGAAATTTTTCTACCTATCCGTCAACAAGTCAACACATTGACAGGAAGCCGTTTATTTGTGATACAATGCAGGCAACTTAGAGCAGAAAAGGAGGCAGGATAATTATGGTCAAGCTCACAAAGACTAAGGGCGAGATTATCCAGAAATCCAATGAACTGGCTATAGAGTATGAAGCAAAATACAAGGGCTGCGGCCAGTGTACATTTTTGGCAATAATTGATGCCCTGAGGTGGGGTGGCCTGGAGATTATTCCCAAGGATATGGAAGATAGGCTTTTTTCCGGGGTATGTGTTCTGACCGGGGGTGTTGGCTTGAGCGGAGATGGTACCTGTGCCGCCGTAGCGAGCGGTGCTTTGGCGGTTGGCTTGGCTTTGGGAATTCAACGGGAGACCTTCAATGAGGCCTGTTTCCGTGAGAATTGCGCTACCGTTCGGAATGCTCTTCTGAATAGGTATTACCAAGAATATAATTCCATACTGTGCAAGGATGTCCAGAGGAAGTTTTTTGGAAAAGCGTGGGACTTGGCGCGCGATGACATGAGCGTAGAATTCTTGGGGATATCACGCGGCTGTACTATTATGCAGACAGCTATGTGGACCACGGAAATTATCCTGGATGAATTTGAAAAAGGGAATGTGAAAGGGTATGTCGGCAGCCCTGAAGGCAAAGCTTGAATCCTTCAGCCGGGGTCCCAGAAGTCCGAAAGTGAATGCGAAATCGAAATCAAACAGACTGACAAATTAAAAGGAGGGAGATATGTCAGGAATATTAAAGGACAAAGTAGCCATTATAACCGGATCTAGCCGTGGTTTCGGGAAGGTCTTCGCCTTGAGGTTTGCCGAGGAAGGAGCCAAGCTACTATTAACTACTACCAGTCTGGAAAGGGCTCAGGGCACGGTTAATGAGGTAAAAGCCAAAGGCGGGGAAGTAGCAATCATGGAGGCTGATATCTCGCACGAAGATGCTGGTGAGAAGATAGCCGAAAAGGTTATGCAGCAGTATGGCAGGGTCGATATCCTCGTCAATAATGCTGCTATATGGTATGGACTCAATACCAAGCCATGGGATGTCTGGACGGTGAAGGAATGGGACCAGATGTTTACGGTTAATGTCCGGGGAAATTGGCTGGTCTGTAAGGCGATAGCCCCCCTTATGATAAAGCAAAAAAAGGGCAAGATTATCAATATTGCCTCTGATGTCTTTAAGGTTCCGGACTCTCAGTGGTTTTTGCCTTATGCTTTAACCAAATCAGCGATTTATACAATGACTCAAGCTTTGGCTGCTGCTTTAGGTCCATCCGGTATTAATGTCAATGCTGTTGCTCCGGGATATACGGCCACCGAAGCCAGTTTAGGCCAAGAAGGCAGTGCAAAAATATTCGAAAGTGTTGTCGCCGCCCAAATGATAAAAAGGCGTGAAGAGCCTGAAGACGTGGCGGGGGCTGTGGTATTTCTAGCCTCAGCAGACTCGGATTTAATCACTGGTCAGGCTATCATGGTAGATGGTGGACACGTGATGCTATAGGCAATAGGAGCCTGGGGTCTGCTCTAATTTAAGTGGCCAATATTGCCGCCGCGAATTGCCCCTGCTAAGGCCAGAGTTCCTGAGCCACGTCTGTCAGCCCCAGTTCCAGTAGTTTCTTTTTACTGGGCTTGGCTGTCTTGAGGTCCCAATCCATGGCAGTAAGGTACTCTCTTATCATGGTGTCCTCATCAACGGTTACTCCAGCCACGGGACCTTCCTTTAGCGGTGGCCTGCCCAGAACCCTGTCGGGGACTTTGAACTCCAGCGGGTTCAACCCCTCTCGAATATTGAAAGCCTGCCGGATGTTGGAAATTCTCTCCCCCGTCTTAAGCAATTCGTCATCGGTTATTTCCCAGCCGGTAACCGCCCTCATAAAATCAGCGATAGGGTCAACATTGGGAAAAGCCCAGAACACGAACAGGCACGTCCCGGTACAAACCACGGCCTGGTGGAAATTGCTGCCTCTCTTGCGCGCTTCTCCCCTGCCGGAAAAGGACTTTAAGTCGAATTTAGGCAGCAGTCCTGAAGGATATGCGGGTGCATCCGACAACTCTGAGCCCACAAAATGACGACCCGGAGTTGGGTCCAGCCGGTAGCTGGTGGCAAAGTAAAACGCATGCTTCGGGTCATGTGCCGGAAGCTCCTGCCCCCCAACATGTATGGCGTATTTGTCGGCGCCCCTGCCAATCTTCTCCGCTGCCACCTTTACTCCATCGGCTAACACGGCACCGAAACCTTCTCTCTTAGCCAATTTTTCGGTCATGGCAACGATAGATTTATGGTTGCCCCAGGTCATTTCGATACCATCGGTGTCGGCCTTGGTAATAAGTCCCTTCTCGAAGCATTCAATAGCCAGGGCGATAGCAGCCCCGGCCGAGATTGTGTCAATCCCGTAGCGATCGCAAATATCGCCTGCCTTGATTATCGATTCCAGGTTGTTATTGAGACA
>CAZZAC010000077.1:0-4996 GCA_964652095.1 uncultured Dehalococcoidales bacterium
CACGGGTTACAATTCTCTGCTGGGACTGGGCGAGTACAACCTGCTCTTAATCCGCAAGCCGAACACTCCACGACAAGGTTTCCTGGAAAGGGGAGCGAGTCGGCAGGAGCCAGTACCGGAGCAGGACGGTTGTAATAGTGATTAGCTGGCATTGTTGCTTACTCCACTTCCATGAGATGAATATCCCAAGCGTGCCAATATTCATCAGTTTGTGGTTCTACCAGCCATACCTCATCACCCACTCGCACACTTATCATAACGTGAGCAGTATCTATTACTTCATCAGTACCTGGTAGCAGTCCCGCACTGAAGCATTGAATATTTCCACGATAACCAGCATCATACAGGGCATCCCTCAACATTTCCGCGTAGTCGTAGCACCAGAAGCGAATTGTAACATTATCTCCAATACTCCAATACGCCGGTATCTCCTCTATAGTGTCTACCGTCAAGAAGTCACCAAGCTCCTGCGAACTTTCAAAGTCCTTTAATTCTGTTGTCACATTCCCAGTAATATAGACTAGCTTTTCAACCTCACTGACAACTTCAATGGTTCTTGGTCTACTAATTAAATCCGCAATAAGTGCTTCAAGGTATTCCTCAGTTATATCCTCTTCAGTCAATTCCTTCCCTGCCAGTCTTGAAGTTAAGTCGACCGTATAATCTACAAAGGTATTTTCCATATCAAGAAGTTCTCGTTGGTTGCTGTCATATACTGCTTGATATCTGTCTACATCATGCTGCAAAATCTCTTTTTCTGATTCCATACGAGATATAATCAAGGCGTTTCCGTCTATCTTCTCATTCTGAGCCTCAATTCTCAATCCAGCAACACATACCAATATCACTAATAATAAATTAAAGATTAAACTTATTGTGGCACTTATCTTAATTCTTTTGTCCATCATCCCTCCTGTCTATAACGGTCTTTATTCTTCTCCTTCTCTCCTATGAGGGTGTAGATGCCTTCAGATTATGTTTATGCACTCCACAAGGGGTCTCTAGTAGAACGCAGAGGCATTCTTCTATATGTTCGGCATCATCAAATACCAATGGCTGAGTAGCGTGTTTCATACATTCCTGACATAATCTTGGTGTGGTGAATATCGTTATAGTGTCAGCCGAGAAGCGATTGTCCCGCAAAAAATTCTCTGCTACCTCAAAAGCCTTACCCCAACTCCCTACTATTTGGCACCTTGTTGAAATTGTAGAATCTATAGCCCTACTACGAGTTGATGTTATGCTCACAAAAAATTTGCTACTGGGACTCCAGTAATCCATACCTTTCATTCTTCTCCTTCCCTATGAGAGGCTGGACTTAATCAAACCCTCTATTTCTTCCAGCCAGCCACGTTTCTTCAACTCATCCCTGTATATATTCTTATTAGCTTCCACGGTAGACAGCGAGCCAGAACGCACACCAGTTTTGTCCTTTCATAGCGCAAGAGCATCCAAGTGTTCTCGGCAAGTCTCATGAATAGTAGGAATAGTCGCCCTGTTCTGGTTTAGAACAGCGACCAAATCATCCCAGCGGTAGAGTTTCAGGAAATGGCCTCCGTCTTCTACCAGCCGGAATCCCTTGGAATGATACTCACCCAGTGCAACATTGAGTATGGATTGGAATCCTTGTTCTCTGTCATAGACAGCCATCTTCAGTTCCTCCTAAAGTACAGACGTATACCCCACCAGTTCTCATCCGTTTCTTCATACTCCCAGCCTGTCCCTTTGCTAGAAGCAAGAAGAACGGACAGGTTAATAGCATACCGGAGAGTTATTCTCATTGGGAATCCCTCCTCATGTCTGCTAGAGCATCCAGATAGCCGGGATCGGATTGTTCCCTGTATCGTGGCTCGTTGTCACGATATACCTTCTCCGTACCGTCAGAGAAGATAACTCGGACTGTATCTGGTGTCAGGTCTACACGGCGGATATCTCCAGGCTTGGTTAGCCTATTTACTACTCTCATCGGTATTGTGTTCTCCTTTCATTGTAGGTGGAAACACCCAGCCAATACCATCCCATGTACAAGGATGCCAACGCCACCATGTCTCGGCTAACAGAAGAGGAAATAAGGGCAACATCAGGGAAACGAAAGCTACTCCAAGCACGCTTCTCCACCACTCACGCCAAGAGTAGCCACACCATCTGTACCGCATAGGCAGGTAGCACATCGCCCAAGTCAGCGTAATATATCTCCACATATCTATCCATCCTTCCTGAGCAACTCTGCTTTCACATACCGCCACTGGTTGCCTACCTTGTAAGCCCCTTGTATTTTGCCCTGCTCGGACAATCTCCGCAACACCTCTCGGTTAATACGCAAATACTCGGCGGCTTCCTTCGGCTTCAATACTTCATTGCTCATAATAGTCATTATAAACTACTTTCCCCTATTTGTCAATACCTTTTGGGACTATTTTTCAAAGATTCCCAAAAACAGTCGGGAGAAGGGCTAATCCGTCCCCACTACCACCAGTTCCCACCACTCGTCCCAGACCTTGTAGAACGTAGCTTTTTCCTCAGCAGTAAACCCGTTTACAGTATCGCTGGTACGACCATTCACTACCTGCAGCTTGCTAGAGAGTTTACCATACTCGTCCTGCGAAGCCATCAGTAGCTTCTGCGTCTCGCTAACAGTCAGCTGGGTCTGCTGGAACTTCTGCTGCCACGAAGCACTATCGTTCACAGCGTTCTGTAGACTGGCACTCAGATTACCTATCTCAGACTGTTGTGTTGATACTTGGGACTTGAGAACAGATACAGTATCACCAGAGACTTGGACGGTAGCCAGCTCCTGTCTAGCAGTACCCAGTTCTGCTTGCAGTTGAACCCGCTCGGCGTTCAAGGCATCGTATCGCTTCTGGTAGTCTGCTATAAATGGCTCAAGCACCTTGTTCACAGATACAAGGACTTGCTCCGAGGATAGTGCGTTCTCCGAGGAGGATGCGTTAGCAGTTATCTGGGGTATATCGGTATCACTCTTACCTACCCCACCGAGGGTAAAACCAGCGGAGAATGCGAGAAGCACGAATAGACCGAACATGATTTTATCTTTCATTATTTACCTCCGTTTCCGAGAACCTTGTCTGCTAACTCCCTCCTGTTATTGCTGAGGAACTCGGGAAGAGAATTAGCCATTCCGCCTTGAACGGAGCAACGCCCAAACAGACAAAACGAGCAGACCTGCACAAATTCCCCCCAGAATCCAGAAATAATAGAGGTATTGCGTACGCAGGTATTCCGTGTAGCTTATAAGCACCCCGTTGTCAGCGCGGACTATATCTAGTTCCTGTTGCATATTGTCGGCTCTGCTCTGCAAAGTCACAATGGCATCAAGAAGCAACGTTACCCTAGCATCGGAAGCATCGGCTCTATCCTCTAAAATATCAATATGTGCTTCCGCGCCATACATAAGCTGGTTCCACGTTTCCTCTGCTTGCCCCTGGAGACTTGCTATCTCGCTACTCATACTAACTACATTAGAATCCAGACTATCCAACGTCAGGGCAACCTGCGCGATATTTGCCTGCCCTTCTTCGGTAGCCCCAATAAGCTGTACTTGCGCAATAGCTAGTATATCCAGCATCTGGTAATACTCGGCTAACTGCTGGTCGTAGTATTCCTTCAACCCAGTTCGCTCCCAGTAATAACCGAAGTCCCACATGGTGAAGGATGGCTCGTTAGCTCTCAACCATGCCTGATTAGCCATGCCCTCCACATGCTTGAAGTCAACCCCATCCACAATGATGCTGGAGCTTCCACCTGCTTGTACATCAATACCGACATCAGCATCGCCTGGTGTTACTATGCTGATGTCAACATCCATACCTGGTGGGTCAGCGGCTAATACAGGAGTAGCAAACAAGCACAGTGCTAGAACAGCAACGGGCAACAACAATAACCTTTTCACATCACACCTCCTTTGCATACTTGATATCGTGCGTGTAAGATGCGCACCCCCTCCTACAGCACTAGTTCGCTGTAGTAGAGTAATCAGGAACCGTGAATGTGCTGTTAACCCAGCTAGCTATAAAGCTAAAACTAGATGCTCCGACCATCCCAGGTGCCATTGCAGTAGTAGCCGAGTTGTTGCCTACACCAGCAAGTGTCATGGAACCTGTTCCTGTTGCTGTAAAATCAGCATTCGTGTAACAGCCACAACCTGCTCCCAGACGAACTTGCCCAGCACTTGCTTCTGCGTTCATACAGTCAAGGTCGGCGTCCCCGGAACCAATCGCAGACACTGCTGCGTAGTTACCAGCTCCACTATCCATAGACCGAGCCAAAGTATAGGCAGCAGCCCCCATCACAGTAACATGATCGTTAGAGTTCCAACCATAGTTGCAGTCCCGCATACTAGCATAATTAGTATTAGAGCGATTCTGCAATGAAGCTGAGCCTCCCGAGAACGCGACAAAGGTGTCTGATACCTGACCAGGTGCCCCGTAGGAAGATTTGGCGTCGTCTCGATACACCGTAAGCCAAGCACTACCAGAACCAGTCATGGCAGTATCAAGAGCAAATGAACACGAGTCTACACCATACCCATACGGGTTATCATTCTGGTCGTTGGCATCAAACTGACCGACATTCGTGTTGCCACCTGAGTAGAAATCAGCGTGAGCATCGTTCCCCGAAGTCACACTACCCTCGGTCACTCCAGTACCGTCCCACTCTACGTGTACCGTAGTCGGGTCGGCGGCTAATGCTATACCAGACACGCTAAGTAGTAACACAACCGCTAGCGCCAATGATATAAATATTCTCTTTTTCATGTTTTTCCTCCTTTTTGTCTTACCGCGAGGGTAGGCAACCCCCATTGTTTAGCCTTCAACACCTCCTAGAGATTTTACTATTTTCTCTGCTACCTTTTTACCAAGTCGCCGAGTTCTGCCGTTATCCGAGTGTTTCTCCAAGTTAGCCCAGACGGACTGGGGAGCCGATACCATATCACGGACGGTGGGGAAATGTTCAGCGACAACACCGCTCCACTCCC
>CAZZAC010000078.1:0-4907 GCA_964652095.1 uncultured Dehalococcoidales bacterium
AGACTATTATGAAACACAAGGGGGGAATGGGCTTAAATATATTTTAAAGGAGCAGGCTAATGAGAGAAATTGATGAAAATGTATTAAACAAGGCATTCGAAAGTGGCAAGCGGCACGAGATGCAAAGTAGCGGCTGCCCGCAATGCACAATTGCTGGAATTTTCGAGGCACTTGGCATTGAAAACGATGATGTTTTCAAAGCCGCCACTGGGTTTGCTGATGGAGTAGGCTTAACAGGAGATGGGCATTGCGGAGCACTTTCCGGGGGTGTCATGGCAATAAGTTATCTCTTCGGCAGAGAGGGTAAAGACTCCGGCGATATGATGAAACAGGTACCTGCTCTCATACTGTCGAAAAAACTGCATGACCAGTTCATTGAAAAATATGGCACCTGCCGATGTGCTGACATCCAGACCAAGTTTGTTGGCAGATTCTTCAATCTCTACGACCCGAAGGAGATGGAAGCAGCTTATAAAGCAGGCATGGTGGACAAATGTTCAACGCTTGTAGGAGAAGTAGCCAGAATGGCGACCAAAATCATCTTGGAGAAAAGGGAATCGCTGAAAGAAAAAGCTGATCAGGTCTGATTACTGTTATGGCTCTTGGAAGGACATTGGCTAGAGATGTAATATTTGAGCCAATGATGGAAGTCATTGATATGAATAAAGTGGTAACAGGAGCCTGTTCTGGTTAGTGAGTCACAGTCCGTCACAATGTTACCCTAGACTGTTACGCCTGACAGATAGCTAAACAGGGAACTTAGTTTCTTCAGTTTCTGGTTGCTAGAACCTCACTCAGAAAAGAGGCAAGCGGCCTCCGCCTTTTAACAAGAGTGTCTTACACACAGGAGGTCAGAGGTTCAAGTCCTCTACCGCCCACCATAGGGAATAATATTACCTTCCAACTAATAGTCCAGAAAAATTCCTTTCACATGCCTCTGATCTAGTTCAGATAGATGGGTGACACTTTATATGTTTGTAACGTTGGGTAGTAATCTCCTGTGTCATTGCGAGCCCCGACTTGTTGGGGCGTGGCAATCTGTATCCCCAGCAGCTCCACAAGATCGCAGAGCCTGTTCCGAAGCGTAAGCGAGTAATCTCGTTCCTCGCAATGATACAAAAAGAAGTGTCACTAATCATATGAACGAGTACAGAGCATTTACAATCCATAAACTCTTTGCTATACTTCGGCGGAGGTAGCCATGCATCTTCGCCCATACAACACCAAGTAGCATGGCAATCTCAAAAAGGTTGATATTAAGAGTTATCGGTCACAGGCCATTATAGCCATGCAGCTTCCTTACCATGAAGCTGCCTCACTATCCACCTGAGCTAACGAAGTATTACTGAGTAATGAGTAAGAAGAACACGCCTCAGCATAACTTGGACTTTCTCTTCCACCCTAATTCGATCGCCCTTGTTGGCATCACAACTGCCACGACTTGGCACTGGACGCTCACTTTCCTAGAGGGCCTTATCGAAATTGAATTCGACCGCCCCCTCTATCTCGTTAATCCCAAGGGAGGGGAGATCAAAGGTCATAAGGTTTACACCAGTCTCAAAGATGTCCCTGGCAACATCGACTACGTAATCGGCCTGGTTAACGCCCAGATTGCTCCCAAGCTTGTGGAAGAATGTGCCGAAAAAGGTGTACGAGCAATTCACTTCTGTACAGCGGGCTTTAGTGAGACCGGTGATGAACAGAGAATAAAGCTGGAATCTGAACTGGCGGAAGTCGCCCGCAGGAAGGGGATCAGGATTATCGGCCCTAACTGTATGGGCATTTACTGCCCCCAATCACGCCTATCCTTCAGTCCGGCTTTCCCCAAAGAAAGTGGCCCGGTGGGAGTCATTAGTCAAAGCGGTGGCAATTCCATCTATTTGGTCAGGCAAGCAGCGTTGCGAGGCGTTCGCTTCAGCAAGGTCATAAGCTACGGCAATGCATGTGACATCAATGAAAATGATTTGCTCGAATATCTTGCTAATGATGTAGATACCAAAATAATAGCCCTTTACATCGAGGGAATCAAGGATGGGAAACGATTCCGCAGGGCTCTGGAAGAAGCAACGAAGGAAAAGACAGTGATATTGCTCAAGGGTGGGGCTACCGAGGGAGGCGCTCGAGCAGCCGCCGGCCATACCGCGGCACTCGCTGGAAGCCGGACCACTTGGGATGCCCTCTGCAAGCAGCTGGGAATCATTAGTGTCAGTAGCATCGAAGAAATGATCGATGTATTAGTCACGCTTCTGTTCTTGCCGCTTCCCAGAGGCAGGAATGCGTTGTTATTCGGTGCTGGAGGTGGAGCCAGTGTCCTAATCGCCGACGAGTTTGAAAGCAGAGGGCTAAGAGTCCCTCCAATCCCCCCGGAGATCGTTGCTCAGATACGGGAGTTTACTCCCATCGCAGGCAATATCTTGCGAAATCCTGTGGATTATTCGCAGGCCATGATGAACCTTGAGGGCGTAATCAAAACCTTCGGTATATTATCAAGGTGGGAGGGGGCTGACTTCCTAGTTACGTTTGTCAGGACAGGTCAATTCACAGCGTCTCTGATTTCAGAAAAGCAACTAGACTTGTTAATGAGTAGGTTTTCCATAAAGCAGGGGCTTTTTCCCAAGCCAGTGGCAATGGTGCTTGAACCCAGTATTATGCCCAAAGAGGCTGAGGCCATTCTGACTGCTATTCATGGTTGTATTTCGTCCGGCTTGCCTGTGTACTACTCCTTTGCTGCCGCCGCCAATGCCATCAATTTAGTACTGAACCACACCGAGAGACAATCCAAAGAGTTTTAGGCAAAGACCCGGGTAGCTACTCTTGATTACGGTTGCCGGGCTGGCGAGGGTATAATACCAACAAGGAAAGGTAACAGCAATGGAGAGAAACCTTATTATACTTGCCCAAATCCAAACGCCTCAAAATAAAGGTTTCGAACTTTAAGTTAGATATTTGGACCTGTTTAAGATTTAGTGTTTAGAGTCTGGGATTTAAGGTGAGTACATCTCGGAATTATCAAACACAAGGCATCGTCCTAAAACAAACTAAGCTGGGCGAATTCGACAAGATTGTCACTATTTATACTCCAGAATTTGGCAAGTTAAGAGCAGTAGCTAAGGGAGCTTGTCGCCCCAAGAGCAAATTGGGTGGCAATGTAGAACCATTGACGCATAGCTTGATGTTGCTAGCTAAAGGGCGCAATCTCGATATTGTTACCCAAAGTCAAACAATAAATGGTTTCCTGGCTTTGAAAAGTGATTTATGGCGCATGGCTTGTGGCCTTTACATCTTAGAGCTTATTGATTCCTTTACTGTTGAGGGCGGTGAGAATCGTCCTTTATTTGATTTATTGCTTGATATTTTAAATCAGTTGAGTGAGCCGGACAGCAATGAGACTGTATTGCGTTATTTTGAGCTAAATCTTCTTCATTATCTTGGTTACCGTCCCCAGTTGCATCGATGTGTTAGCTGTGATTCGCCCCTCAAGCCGGTAGTCAACTTTTTCAGCTCCAGCAAGGGTGGGCTCTTGTGCCCTCATTGTAATTCTGAAGAAAATCACCGCAACGAGCAAATAGAAGCAATTCCATTAAAACCCTCTCTTCCCCTTTCGGTCGGGGCTTTGAAGGTCCTTCGTTTATGGCAAAGCTGTGATTATGCCACTGCAAGGCGGGTTAGAGTAAAACCGGAATTATCCCGGGAGTTAGAGCGAGTACTGTGCGAGTATATAAGATATATTTTGCAGCGAGAACTTAAATCACTGACCTGGCTAAAGGAGTTAAAAAAGGAAATTGCCGTAATGTAAACTCGAGAGTATTTAGTATTGTCGCTCTAAGGAATTCAAATGAATTGGGATGATTAAGAATCTCAGAGATTCTTCGCTTCGCTCAGAATGCCAGCTGGGCCTTGCTAAACGCTCTGTAAACTCAGCACTTGACAAGCATGTTAGGGGGGAGTAAAATCGCTCGATGCTTAAAAGCAATGGAATAGCGAAGTACTATGAATGGAGAGTGTCTGGTATTCTAAGTCAACCTTCAAGTTTATTTACTCCCTGATCCGCAACTCCTTTTCTCACCATTAGTTCTCTGATTCATTGAAAGTATGGCAAAGTTAACACAATATTGAAAATAAGCAATGTATATCGTAATAGCAGGCTTAAGTGATATAGGGAAGAATTTGGCGGAGCTCCTTGCCAAAGAAGGAAATGAAGTACTGGTTATAGACCGGGATCCTGCCAAATGCACTGCAATAGCAGAGAATTCTGACGTTATGGTGATCACGGGAGATGCTGGCCAGAAGTCCACCCTCGAAGAGGCCAGAGTCAGGAATGCCCATGCCTTTGTGGCTGCAGCTGGCGATGACTCGGAAAATTTAATGCTTTGTATGGTAGCCAAGGAAATGGGAGTAAAAACGGTGATTTCTCTTGTAGATGAAGCAGAGCATGTGGAAACATTCAAGCAGGCTGGGATTAACCTACAGGTCAACCCAGATGTGGTAGCAGCCAGGCACATTTATCGCCTGATTTCACAGCCTTATGTGAAGGATTTTCTCTCTTTCGTAGGAACAGAGATCTTCGAAATAGAGATTGAGGAGGGCATGAAATGTGTCGGGCAAAGTGTTTCTAGGCTAGCAACCCCAAACGGTGTAAAGGTCCTCGTGGTACAAAGAGGGGGAAAATATCTGGATGCGGATAAGGAGATACAGCCTAAAGATTGGCTGACTCTCATTGTGAATCGAGAATCTACCAAAAAGGGGACCGAATTTATGAATAGATGGTTCGCCAAAGGGTAAGATTAACCCTACACATCATTGGCTCATTCTTAAAATACTTCGCCTTAGCCTATATCGTTCCTCTGGTAACCGCTCTTTACTATGGCGAGGACTGGCGGATTTTCTTATATTCGCTATTAGTCACT
>CAZZAC010000079.1:0-4757 GCA_964652095.1 uncultured Dehalococcoidales bacterium
AATGCTTAACCAGGAGGTTACTAAATGATTGATGCCGGAGAATTGAGAAAGGGAGTCGTCATAGAGCTGGATGGCGAAATATACCAAATCCTGGAATACCACCATGTTAAGATGCAGCAAAGGCAGCCTGTAGTTAAGTTGAAACTTCGTGGTGTTCGTACCGGGAATTTCACCGAGAGGAATTTTCAATCTGGGGACAAAGTTGCAACAGTGTTTCTGGAGCATCGCCCCGTCCAATATCTTTATAACGATGGCAACCTCCATTACTTCATGGATAACGAAAATTACGAGCAGATTGTGTTAACTTCTGCTCAGATAGGTGATGGCACAAATTATCTAAAAGAGGGCCTGATGCTAGAGATTCAGACCTGCAAGGGGGATACGGTAGCTATAGAGCTACCCGCTTCGGTAGAGCTTCAGGTTACGGAGACAGAGCCTGGCTTCAAGGGAGATAGGGCCACAGCGGGCACTAAAGCAGCCAAACTAGAAACGGGAGTAACTATTCAGGTTCCTCTTTTCATTAATACAGGCGACGTCATCAAAGTCCATACCCGCACCGGGGGATATCTGGAGAAGGTTAGCTAATATTTAGGTAAGCTAATTGATAAAAGCTGATTTACATATCCATACCTGCTATTCTATAGATTGTCTCACACCTTTGGAGAAGATAGTCGAGCGCTGCCTCAAGCTGGGCATAAATTGTATTGCTGTAGCTGACCACAACACCATTGCTGGTGCCCTAAAGTTAAGAGAATTTGCTCCGTTTAAAGTAATCGTTGCTGAGGAAGTCTTAACGCCTGTGGGTGAAATAATGGGGATGTTTCTTAGCGAAGAAGTTGCCCAGGGATTGTCTCCCCAGGAAACAATATCTCGAATCCGAAGCCAAGGCGGTCTGGTGGCTATTCCACACCCATTTGGCAGGTCGCTGCCCTGGAAGGCCAACGTGCTAACCTCGAAGGAAATTTTATCCCAGGTGGATATTATCGAAACTTTTAATTCTCGTACGCCATTTTCTAATAGTATCGCCAGAGCAGGGAAACTAGCCAAAGAGCAGGGAAAGGCTGCCAGCGCTGGCAGTGATGCCCATACTTTAGGCGAAATTGGCCGAGCATATGTGGAAATGCCCGAATTCGATGGGCCTGACGACTTCCTAATTTCTTTAGCTCAGGGCAAAATATTCGGGCAAAAATCCAGCTATTTAGCTCATTTTGCTAGTATGTGGGCCAGGATAAGGAAACATATATTTGGAGATTCTTCGCGGAGTTTACTCTGAGCGCTAGGAGATTGCTTCGTCCCGATAAATCGGGACTCGCAATGCCAAAAAGCGAAGGTCTCAAAATGACATGACTAAGGAAGTGAAAGCAGGTTCTTGTTGAACATTGGTTGGTTTTCCACAGGAAGAGATGAAGCTGCCCGACAGCTTTTGCAAGCTGTGCAGGATAAGAACCGTAGGGGCGACATTAATGGGAGAATTAGCTTCGTGTTTAGCAACCGAGAATCTGGCGAGGCGAAGGAAAGCGACCTCTTCCTTGAACTTGTTCGGAGTTACAACATTCCTCTTGTTTGTTTATCTCACAAAAAGTTCAAGACTGTTAAAGCGGAAGAGGATTTGGGTATCAAGAAAGAGTGGCGTATCAAATACGATAGAGAAGTAAATAAGAAGATTGAACCATTTGCACCCGACCTTTGTGTTCTCGCTGGTTATATGCTCATCGTGAGTGAAGAGCTATGCCAGAAATACAATATGATTAATCTTCATCCCGCACCTCCCGGCGGACCTACTGGTAGCTGGCAGGAAGTAATTTGGGCGTTGATAGAAAACAAAGCCGACACAGCCGGGGCAATGATGCATCTGGTTACCCCTGAGCTGGACAGAGGTCCGGTAGTTAGCTACTGTCTCTTCTCTGTTAAAGGTGAACCCTTCGCTGAATATTGGAGAAAGAACGACAAAAATATGCTGTTTCGGCTTATTCGCCAGCACGAACTTGCTAGAGAATTCCCTCTTATCACCTTGACATTACAATCTCTGAGCCGGGGCGAGGTCAGCATAAAGGACAGGAGAGTAATTGATGCTCATGGAAAGTTAATCAGTGGCTATAACCTCAGTGGCAAGGCAGATGAGGAGGTGAAGAAAAATCTGAGATGAACTTGATTTGCTTTGACCTCGAGGGCCCTTTGGCTCCCCAAGATAATGCCTATGAACTGATGAAGCTATTCCCTCGTGGCGGCAAGATTTTCGAAGTCATCAGCCGCTATGATGATTTGTTGACTTTAGAAAGTCGGCCTGACTATGAGCCGGGAGACACACTTGCTCTCATCACTCCTTTCCTGGCTTATCATGGAATAGAAGAGGAACAAATCGCTGCTATGGGGCAGAAAGCTGGGTTAACGCCAGGGGCAACTGAATTAATCTTCAAACTTAAATCCCGAGGGTGGTACATATTTTGTATTAGTACCAGTTACGAACAATATGCCTTCCCCATCACACAGAGACTGGGCATACCTAGTGAGAATGTAGCTTGCACTTCCTTTCCTCTGGCGCAGATTCGGCAACTATTAGGCCAGGATGAATTTGCCTTGCTGGAGCAAACAGAACACGAAATTGTGAATCTTAATCCTTTCATTGATGATACTAAAATAAGGGAATATCTGGACTTTTTTTATTGGCAGAAATTGCCTCAAACAAGTTCGGGAGGAATTATAGGCCAGGTGAAACCGGTAGGTGGGAGGCGCAAGGTACAGGCACTGGAGAACTTTAGCACCAAGATGGGAAATCCCCTTTCTCGTTGGACGGTGGTAGGGGATAGCATCACGGATTCTAAAATGCTTCAAACCGTGAACAAAGCGGGCGGCTTAGCTATTGCTTTCAATGCCAATGAATACGCCCTGAAGTATGCCACCATGAGTGTGGCATCCGTTAGCTTAGATGATTTATGGATAGTTTTGGAAGCCTGGGAGAAAGGTGGCCGCCGGGTTGTTGAAGGAGTGGTCAAGGAGAGAGGGAAAGCTGGTGGAACAAAGGATAGAGAGTGGTTTCATTGGCTAGACGGAACTAAGGATATAACGCCGGCTTTGGAAATCCATAAAAGAGTCCGCCGCCTGGTTAGAGAAGAAGCTGCCAAACTGGGCTAATATAGATTACTTAATCGCGCTTTCCGGTCTCACGAAAGATCCACACGAAGCTAACAATAGCAATTATGGAAACGATGATGATGGTAATTAAGCCCGCTTTACCCAGCCCACCGAATGCTTCACCTGCGGCATAAACCGTAGCACTTGCCTCCATCCAGTCTGGCACACCAGCTATCATCCTACCAGTTAAAACTAAAAGACTCCTCAGCCCTTACAGGCAACACCACTCAGGCAGGTTAATCTGACCAGACCCTGGCCGCTGTTAACCGTAGTGCATCCATTTTATTTCTTGGCTGGCTTGCTAAGTATTTCGTCTACAATGCCGTATTCCACTGCCTGTTCAGCGCTAAGATAAAAGTCTCTGTCGGTGTCGTGGGCAATCTTCTCTACCGGCTGACCGGTGTGCTTAGCTATGATGTTACGTATCATTTCCTGCATCCTCATGATTTCTCTGGCGGCAATTTCAATATCCGCCGCCTGCCCCTGAGCACCACCAACTGCCTGGTGTAGATGTATAGTCGAGTTGGGTAAAGCGTACCTTTTGCCTTTAGTCCCGGCGCAAAGAAGCACGGTGCCCATGCTAGCTGCTAAACCAACACAAATGGTGGATACAGGGCAGCGAAGAATCTGCATAGTATCGTAAATGGCTAAGCCAGCGCTGATAATGCCACCAGGGCAATGAATATAAAGGTTTATATCCTTTTCTGGGTCTTCCCTCTCTAAGTAGAGGAGCTGAGCAATAATAAGATTGGCTATCTGGTCATTGATGGGCGTGCCCAGAAAAACGATTCTCTCTCTGAGCAAGAGCGAATATATGTCCAAAATACGTTCACCCCGAGCACTAGTCTCGGTCACTGTAGGAATTATCACTTGAGATATTGTTTCCATCATTCCCCCTTTGTCTTATTCTCAGCATTGCCAATGGCTATTTGTAATAATCGGTCCATCGTCTTCTGAGTATGCAGAGATTGTTCAATTGATTGCCTAACTTGGGGCAGTGAGAGGAACTGCCTTGCTTTTTCCTTATCCTCAGCATCATTGGTAATCTCATCTACCTTATTATCTACCTCTGAGGAACTAATTTCAATCTTTTCCTCTTCAGCTAATTTCCCTAAGACAAGACCCTGAGTAAGCCGCTTCTGCGCTATAGGACGCAGTTCTTGTTTAAGTTCTTCCTCGGGTTTATTAGTCTTCTTCAGGTAATCCTCTAGCTCTCTAAAGCCCAAGCGCTGTGCCTCGTCTCTAAGAATTCCGGTAATCTCCTCATCCTCTAAAATAGGAGGATAGCTCACCTCGCTGATTTCCACCAGAGCATCAAGCGCCTTTTGCCCCAACTCCGAACGATTCTTGGCCTCCGCTTTGGCTTTTAAATCAGCAGCCACTTTCTTCCTCATATCCGCCAGGTTTTCATAGCCGCCACTCCGAGCCAATTTATCATCAAGCTCGGGCAACTCTTTTTCCTTTATTTCGGTAACAGTGACTTTGAAAGCACCCTCTTTGCCACACATTTCTTTAATGGGGTAGTCATCAGGAATAGTCAAGCTGAAGTTCATTTCTTTATTTTTCTCAGCGCCCTGCAAACGAGAGGCAAATCCAGGCACAGGTGAACTCGAATCCTTATCCAC
>CAZZAC010000080.1:0-4679 GCA_964652095.1 uncultured Dehalococcoidales bacterium
TAGCGCCATCTCCAGCAGCAGTTATCGCCTGCCTGGCTGAATTATGGCGGACATCTCCAGCAGCAAATATTCCTGGAATCTTCGTTTCCATGAGTTCATTGGTGATTATGTAGCCTTCTTCGTCTAAATGCAACAATTCCCGCCATTGGGCACTATTGGGCTCTGAGCCGATAGCCACAAAAACACCTGCTAGCTCTAATAATGATATTTTAGCATTTTCGGTGCTTTTTAGCATGAGTTGCTTAACTACCCCGTCGCCTTCAATTCGGGTTACTATGGTATCCCAAATAAATTCTATCTTGGGTTCGGCCATAGCTCTTTCCTGAAATAGCTTGCTGGCTCGAAGCTGGCTGCGGCGGTGGATGACCTTAACCGAGGAAGCAAATTTGCTCAAGTAGAGAGCCTCAGTGACGGCAGCATCGCCGCCACCTATTACGGCCACTGTTTTACCTTTGAATAAAGGGCCACCACAGGTAGCACAATAGGAAACTCCCTTGCCCACAAATTTATCTTCACCAGGCACGCCTAGTTTGCGGAATTGCGAGCCAGAAGCGATGATTATCGACTCAGCTACAAAATCGCCTTCGCTGGTGCTGATCAGATTATGCTTCTGGTTGGGTATCGCTTTGATAACCTCGACAAGCAAGGTTTCCAATCCATAGCTAGTGGCTTGCTCGTGGATAAGTTGTCCTAACTCAATACCTGAGATACCCTTGGGAAAGCCAGGGTAATTTTCCACCCGCTCGGCGTTGGTAATTTGCCCGCCAATTACTCCCTTTTCGATAAGCAAAGTATTAAACCTCGAGCGGGCGCAATATAGCCCGGCGGTGAGCCCCGCCGGTCCATCACCAATGATGACTACTTGGTAATTTTCGGCCATAGCTTGAAACTCTAATCTGTAGCTGTGCCCTCTCACATATCACAGCGTCCCTCACCTCGCCAGAACTTTGTCCTCCACATAGACTTGAGCAATCTCACATAAGAGGGGACAAGATTTATACTAATTATACCATCGACTTTCGACTTTGGATTGGGAACGCCCACTCTAACCACGATAGAACTCTTGCCTAATCTTATCAATCGTTCCTGGCTGGAGGATATCAACCACAGTCATTGTCATTGCCTTGGCTGCATCCATTAAGCCTTGCTGTCCCGCTTGCGAGGCGGCTGCTGCAGCAAACTCCGGTGTATGTATCAATACCTCACGGGGAGCAATGGCTATTGTGGGATGTATGCTTGGTACCACTTGACTGACATTTCCCATATCGGTGCTGCCCATGCCAAATTGGGGGTCACAGGTTTCTACTTGGCGTCCCAGCGATTCCAGATTTTGCTTAAACAGCCCGGCTAAAGTCATATTGCTTTTCATCGGAGCATAAGTCCTGTCTCTCCACCTATATTCTAATCTTGCCCCGCTAGCTATAGATGCGCCTGTAAAACAGTTCAAAACCTTATCATTCAATTCAGCAAGATAATCATAATCTAAAGCACGTATCAAAAATACCGCAGCGCTGTGAGCAGGCACTATGTTGGGTGCTTCACCTCCGTCAGTGATTATGCCATGGATGCGTGCATCCCCCCTTATGTGCTGGCGCAGCGAATTTATTGATGTGAAAGCTAAAATCATAGCGTCAAGGGCGTTTATGCCTTTGTGAGGTTGGCCAGCAGCGTGAGCTGGCCGACCAAAAAACTCCACTTCCAAGGAGCTGCAGGCAAGTGCCTCTTCGGTTGGCATGTTCCTCACCTCGGGATGTACTAGCATAGCCACATCTATTTCCTTGAAGGTTCCCGCTTTCACCATGTCTATCTTGCCACCGAAGACTTCCTCTCCAGGAGTGCCCATAACTACAACACTGCCTCCTAATTTGTCAATGATAGCCTTACTAGCCACAGCAGCCCCAACTGCTGAAACACCTATGATATTATGTCCACAGGCATGTCCTATTTTGGGTAAAGCATCATATTCGGCAAGCAGAGCAATCGTGGGGCTCCCCTGGCCATATGTCGCTCGAAAGGCTGTAGCCAGGCCGGCAATGCCTCGTTCTACATGAAATCCACTGTCCTCAAGATAGCTAGCAAGCCAAGCCGACGCCTTCTCTTCCTCAAAGCCCAACTCAGGGTTATCATGGATATTCAGGCTCAACTGGATAAGTTGCTGCCTTTGTGATTCGACTCTATCCTTTATCTTCAGCTTAAGTTCTTCTATCTCCAAGGTCATTTAGCAATTCCTCCTGTTGATTTGAGCTCTCCGCTCAAAGTGATAAAATAGGCGTTTTCTATTTCTAATACTTGAACCTCTTATGAATAGTTATTATACTTTGTGGTTGGTCTAAATTTCTAGGTTATGGCGGATGAAAAGAGAACCTCGGAAAGTTTTGATAAATGTAGCTCAGTTGCTGAAGGAGCCCGTTGGCTCTAGCCAAATTCATGATATAAGTGGGATAATTGGTGAGGAAGTTGAAGGTTTTGTTGAAGGAAAGGCAAAGGTGATTCGTATCGGTCAAGGAGTTTTGGTTCAGTGTAAATTAAATGCTGAGGTAAAACTCATATGTAGCCGCTGCCTTGATGCATTCTTATGCCCTATAAGTTTCACTGCGGAAGAAGAATTTCTTCCGATATCTGATGTGTCTGGTGATTTAGAACTTTCTTCGCCGGAACAATCGGAAGAGTTTACTATTGATGATAAAAATATACTTGACCTGAGCGAGTTAATACGGCAATATGTATTGTTAAATTTGCCCATGGAACCCCTATGTCGACCTGACTGTCCAGGAATGAAGGAGGCGAATTCACATGGCACTACCTAAGAAGAAATACGCTAAAGCGCGCCAGGGGAAAAGGCGCAGCCACCTTAAACTAACTCGGCCTGCCATGGATGTGTGCCCACATTGCCACAGTCCTAAGTTATCTCACCGTGTTTGCCCTAACTGTGGCTGGTACAATGATAGAGAAGCAATTGAGGTCAAACCCGCCAAGAAATAGTTCGCATGGCTGAGTTACCCAAGGTAGCTTATGTTTTCCCAGGGCAGGGCTCCCAAAGCACTGGTATGGGACTGGACCTGTACAATAGCTATCCTTCAGCCAGGGAAGTTTTTGATGGAGCTGATGCTTCTTTAGGCTTTTCTCTCTCCCGTTTATGCTTTGAAGGTCCAGAGGAGGAATTGAGGAAGACGCATAACGTCCAGCCAGCGATACTGGTCATCAGCATTGCCTGCCTTAAAGCGCTTGAAGAGGCAACCATAGCTAATTTTCCCTCTCCCACTTTTGTTGCTGGACATAGTTTGGGTGAATATACTGCTCTGGTTGCTGCTGGTGCGCTTGGCTTGACTGAGGCTGTTTTGCTTGTCAGGGAAAGAGGGAGATTAATGTATGAAGCTGGGCTAAAAAATCCCGGGAGCATGCTGGCTGTAATAGGGCTTGATGAAGAAACAGTTAAAGATATAAGTTTTCATAGTGGGACCGAAATTTCCAATATAAACTGTCCTGGACAGATTGTAGTCAGTGGTGCCGCCCAAGCTCTGGCTGAAGCTAATAAATTAGCCAAGGCAAGAGGTGCTCGCGCTCTTATTCCTTTGAGAGTTAGCGGGGCTTTTCATTCCGCTTTAATGGAGCCAATCATAGCTGAATTCAGTAGAATCGTCTCGAACGTTAGGTTTCAACCACCAGTTATTCCTGTAATATCTAATGTGACCGCTCGGCCATTAACCGACGTTGATTCGATAAAAGAAGAGCTGGTGAAGCAGCTTCGCAATTGCATCCAATGGCAAGGGTCGGTGGAATATATGATGCACAGTGGGGTCACCACCTTTTATGAGATAGGTCCCGGGAGAGTGCTCAGCGGTTTAATCAGGCGAATCAATTCAGAACTCCAAACTTTCAATATATCAGGAGTTGAGGATATAACGCAGCTAGCATGTACAGAGAATCCAACTAACTAATGGCTGGCATCAGGCGACAGGCAAGAATCGCTGCTCTCCAGGCACTTTATGAGCTTGATTGCACGAAGCATAAGGTGGAGGAAGCTTTAGCTCGCTTAAGAGCAGGGGAAACACTGGCTCAAGAAGCACTTAGCTTCAGTGAAGAGCTTGTGAAAGGAGTGCTACAGAACAAATCTGAGATTGATGCTCTTATTAAAAAATTTGCCCCTGCCTTTCCCCCAGAGCAGATGTCTATCATAGATAGAAATATTTTGCGCCTGGCTATTTTCGAAATTTTATTTGATGATAAAACTCCGTTCAAGGTAGCTATAAATGAGGCTGTAGAGTTAGCCAAGGAATTCGGAAGCGATTCTTCCCCCCGGTTAATCAACGGTGTATTGGGCTCAATAACAACTGAACGTGGCGTAAAACAATAAAGCCTCACTAAGGGACGTGAGAGCCTTGTCTGCTCTCCTGATACCATCATCTGCCCCCGAACCCAATGTAATAAAAACTTTTAGAAAATAAACCATCAACCATTTTGCCAGAAGGCTAGCACAGAAGTTTGCGTCATTTGGCAGGGTTTGTTATACTTTCCCGCCGTGCTTCAATTTAGGTTACGGAAGAAAAGGGTGGGTACAATTCTTTTGTGAGAGCCACCCCTTTTTTTAGCAAATCTTTGAAAAGTCGAGGTTGAAATGGAAGTGCTAAGTCCTTACAAAGAAGCTACAGATGTGATACTCGAGGCCGGTGGTGAGCCTA
>CAZZAC010000081.1:0-4668 GCA_964652095.1 uncultured Dehalococcoidales bacterium
TCTATACCCTATATAAGTATTTTTGACATTTAAATTACGAATTTAACTATTTTATCGTCGGTAAAATCCATTTTAGTAGTCATTTCTTATTTTTTATTCCTTTTTAAAACTTTTGATTTTCAATTAAATTAATTAATTTTTCGGCTTTAAATAGAACCTTTCCAAATTTATATTTTGTCAATAAATCAATTTTATTCACATTATCTTTTAAAAGTAACATACATTCAAGTAATCTAATAAATTCTTTTTTATCCATTTTATAATAAATTTGTTTATATAATTTATAAAATTATCCTATTTTGAAAAATCTAAAGGTTTTTTCTTTTAGAACTTTCATCCCAATATTAGGATTATCACTAAAATCTTTATAAGAATATTTTATTGGAGTAAATTTTATTCCTTGTTCTTTTAGAAGTTGTTTTAATTTTCTAATCTCTTTTTTTGTCTTCTTTCTACCTTGATTTAAATTCATTAATTCTTTCGCATCCATTTCTGAATTTCCTTTGTATTCTCTTAAAATCAAATATCTAATATTTTCAATAGATAAATTATGGTATCTTTCTAATCTTTTTAACGCATCAATTAATAATTGTCTATCTTTTTTGGCCTTTAAATTTGATTTTAATAACTTAACAACTAATCTAACTAAAGGAACATATCCTGTAGGTATCTTACCTAATGGTTTCTTAAGTAATTTATCCTTTCTTCTTTCATATTCTTTTTTGTAATCCCTCTTTTTATTCATTTTTAATCATCTAACCTCTGTTTCATTCTAATTTCTCCATTAATTCTTTTGATTGGATTATTCGCCAGACATCTTTAGGTATTTGTTTATATCTATCATTTCCATTTACAAAAATTTCTTCACATTTACCAATATCTTCTTCTTCCAAATAACATTCTTTTATTTCTGGTTTATTATTCTTATCTATTGATTTTACCCAAGTATCTGAATCAAAAACTTCTTTAAATCCTGAACATTTTTTACAAACAATAACATTTTTTTCCTTTCCTAATCTGGAAAATTTTTTGAATATGGAGTTTGGAACAAAATTATAAAATGTCGTTTCTTCTTTATTATAATATCCTAAAAGTAATTTACAATTAGAGCAATAAAGTATTTTTCTTTGATTTATTAATTTACTTTGTGTCATTCTAATTTTATTACATCTCCAAAAGGTATGTTTTCCTCCCTTCCATCTTTTGTTAAAATCCAAATAGTATTATATTTCATTTCTTCTGGGAAACTTGCATAAGAATCTGTAAAAAAGAGTAAGATTTTTGTATTTGGAATTTCTTTTTCAATATAATTATAACAATCTGTAAAATTTGTACCACCTCCACCATCGATTTTTAAATTAGTTATTTCATCAAAATTAGAATTATCTAAAACATAAGAATTATTTGCTTGTGTATCCCAGAATACCAAATTAATTTTTAAATTCTCAAAAGAGTTTTTAATTCCTAATAATTCAGAGATAAATTCTTTTAAATCTGATTTGTCTATTGAACCACTAACATCTATAAAACAAGTGATTTCTAAATTTTCTTTTAAGGTAGAAGGTAAATAAACTCCCAAAGCCACAGATTTTTTAGATGGTTTTCTAAATGAGTAATCACTTATAATTGCTTGACTTAAATATCTATAAAGTAAATCTCTCCATGAAATCTTTGGGGTTAATATTTCATCTATTGTCCTACCAATCCCTTTGGTTTCCTTTCCTTGTAATCTTTCTTTTGTTCTTGCTTCACTAACTTTCTTTTTCAAATTATTTTCTAATTTGTTTTTTTCTTTTTCAGTTAAACTTTTTCCATTTTTCCCTTTATCTTTTATATGGTTATCAAATCCCTTACCTTGAGAATAACTATTAACTTGTTGCAACATATTATTTTTTTTGGCTTGTTTGTATATTTCATCAAATAATTGTTCTGCTGTTTTTTCAATACATTTTTCAATTCTAATTTTCCCATAAGTGAATACATCATCTGAATCAGGAATAACAGAACCTTTCTCCAATTTTCCAAAAGAATAATCATTAATTCTTAAAATATCATTTACGCAAATATCTATTGCAATATTGTAAATCTCTGGACTTTGTTCTTTTCTTCCTTTTCCCCTTAATGTATGAAAACATACAAGATGCAAAACTTCATGAAGTAATACAACCTCTAATTCTTTAATGGTTAAACTATTTACAAAATCAGAATTATAATATAAATTTCCAACACTATCTACAGCCATTGTTGGTTGGTTATTTTCTTGTTTTATTGCTTCTTCTTGTTCCTTTGCAAATTCTTTTAAATTAAGTGAGAGTGCAATATAACTAAAAAAAGGATTTTCTTTTTCTAATTTAATCCTACATTTTCTTATCCTATCAACAGCATTTAATTCCATTTTATTTATTTTTATTATATTCCTCCTGTTCTTTTATGAATTTAAGTAATTCATCAACTAAATCTAAATCAGTATTTTGATAAATATTTTGATAACCACCATTAAAAAATACCTCATACCAAAAACCATAATTTGTTACACTTGGATCCCCTTTCTTATAAAATTTAATACTTTTAATAACACCCTCTTTTTTTGATTGACATGAATATCTTGTTCCCTCTTTTATCTTTACAATATCTCCAACTTTGAATCTTTGAATTTCATTCTCTGAAAGTTGTTTTTTTGTTTTTTTCATTTGTCACCCCCCAAATATTTATAAATTCTCTTTTCTGCTTCTTTTTTAGTTTTGAATCTCTCAATATCTTCAAATAAATTACTTTCCAAACAATATATTTCCCAATAGTATGTTCCTTTTCCCAATCCAAGTGTTCTTAATCTAACTAAACTAATTTTTCCTTTTGAATTTGAAAAAATATATTGGTATTTTCCAAATAGGTTCATATCAACTAATTTACCATATTTTTTCAAATCTACTTTTTTTAGTTTTTTTAGTTCTTCCCAACCTTTATGTATTCTTCTTTCCACAGAAACTTCATCAGTTAAAAGTTTCATTACTTTGATTTGTTCTTCTTTTGTTGGTTTTTTCATTCTAATTTTTCAAGTAGTTCTTTATTTAGTTTATTCCATATCTTTTCTATAAATTCTTTTTTCGTAGTAATGTTTTCTAATTCTGTTCTTAATTCAGTCAATATTTGTTCTTCAAATTTTTCTCTTAATTCTTCTTGGACTTCTTCTTCCAAATCATCTTCCAATTCTTGCCTTATTTCTTCTTCTAATTCACTTCTGATTTCATCTTCTAATTCATCACGTAACTCTTCTTTGATTTCATCTTCTAATTCATTACGAAGTTCTTGTTTTACCTCATCTTCTAATTCTTCTTTTAATTCTGTTCTTAATTCATCTTCATCAAAATTTTCGTTTTCTTTCATTTTAAAAAGTAAGAAATTCAGTAAATCTTTGAATATTTTTTGTCCATTCAGGAATTTTACCAAATATATTTTTAATTAGATAATTTCTTGCTTCTTCTTTTGTTTTTGCTTTCTTAATCTTAATTAATCCCTCTTGTGCATTAGTTAAAATAAATCTCATTAGAATAATTTTAAATTCTTCTTCCAAATAATTAAGTAATTTCATAACTGCTTGGTAGGTTGGTAAATCTTCTGGTTTTTCTTTTATTCTATCTGAAACAGCAGAGAGTAAAGCATATTTTTCAGAAAGTTCAACTATATTTTTTACTTTTTCCGGGTGTTTAAGTAAATCTTCTATGTTTAATTTTTTTTGTAGTTTAATAAAACTTAAAAACTCTATTCCAACTCCTTCTCCTATTGTAGATTGTGCAGAGATTTCTATTTCATCTATGTTTTTATTATCCTTAATTAATCTACTTAAAAATTCCCAACTTCTTGGACTACTAAATACTAAATTATTTTTTACTTTATCATAAGTATGTAGATACTTTTCATTAAATTCAATAAATGCTATTATTCTATTATCAATATCATTTTTAAAACTCCAATTTACCCAATCTTTTTTAGAGGGGATTGATAATTCAACATGAAGAAATCTATTTGCTAAAGGACTTGGAATATTAAATACCCCTGCATTATCTGTTATTGTGTTTGTTCCTGCGAATATTCCTATATTCTCACTTAAACTTATTTCCCCAACTTGTCGATCTAAAATAATTTGATATAAATTACTTAAAATTGTTGGTGGTGCTTGTAGTAATTCATCAAAAAAGAGAATTCCGTCTGATTCTTTTTGACTTAATACCTTGAATAATATATTTGCTTTCCATTCAGTTACACCATCAAAAAAAGAAGGAAGCCCTTTGACATCTCCAATATCCATTTGACTACTTCTTAAATCTGCAAAAATAAACTTTCCTTTCGCATTTTCAGAATTCATTAAACTTCTTTTTTTATCATCACTTATTTTATTCCATTCTAAAAATTCTTTATTTTTACTTTTTGCTATTTCTTTCGCTGTTTCTTTCATTAAAACTGATTTTCCAATTCCTATTTTTCCCCAAACAAGTAAAGAAAGTTTAGAATCATAAACTTTTTTAATAAAATTATTTAATTCGGAATGGTTAGTTTGCCTCATTTTTTATTTCCTTTTTCTAATTATTAGTTATGAACATCAATAACTATGAAATAATCCTCCTTGTGTTTTTCTAAAATTTTTAAATATTTTTTTATATCTTTCTTTAT
>CAZZAC010000082.1:0-4628 GCA_964652095.1 uncultured Dehalococcoidales bacterium
ATTCTTCCAGCCACCCCGATGTAATACAAAAGGCTAAGGAAAAACTGGAACATGCTCAAGGCCAGGGGCTGCTCATAGACCATCACGTTACAGTTTGTGGCGACGATCTCCAGTTGATAATGACTCATCAGCATGGCGAGGATAGCGAGAAAATCCACAAGTTAGCCTGGGATACATTTGTGGAATGCACCAATGTAGCTAAGCGCTTGAAGCTACATGGTGCCGGGCAGGACCTTCTATCTGATGCTTTCTCCGGTAATGTCAAGGGGATGGGACCTGGTACGGCTGAGATGCAATTTTCCGAGCGCGAGGCTGAAACCATAATCATATTTATGGCAGATAAGACGGCATCTGGCGCCTGGAATCTGCCGCTATATAAAATATTTGCTGACCCTTTCAACACCATTGGGCTAGTTATTGCCTCTAATATGCACTCTGGCTTCACCTTTGAAGTCCACGACGTCAAAGAGCACAAAAAAATCAGGTTTAACGCTCCCGAGGAAATTTACGACATGCTAGTTTTTCTTGGCGCACCAGGCCGCTATGCCGTTAAAGCGGTGTACCATAAGGAGAGCGGTGAAATCGCTGCTGTCTCCTCTACTCAGAGATTATCTCTCATGGCCGGCAGATACATAGGCAAGGATGACCCTGTCTGTATCGTTCGCTCCCAGGGAAAATTTCCCGCCGTGGGTGAAATACTGGAACCCTTTGCTTCTGTTAACATAGTAGAAGGCTGGATGAGAGGCTCGCACCACGGCCCGTTAATGCCGGTAGCTGTCAGGGAAAGCAATCCTTGCCGCTTTGACGGTCCACCAAGAGTAATAGCCGCTGGTTTCCAACTTGCTAATGGCAAGCTCGTCGGGCCTCGTGACCTCTTCGATGACCCTGCTTTCGATGAGGTTCGTCATCAAGCAAACATTGTGGCGGATTTCCTGCGCCGAATGGGGCCATTTGAACCACATCGCCTGCCGCTTGAGGAAATGGAATACACCACCATGCCCGAAGTGGCAAAGAAGCTGGCACCAAGATTTCAAGACATCTAACGACAAAATGCCGAAGCTTCTCTTGGCTACCTCCAATCCAGGGAAAATCAGAGAATACCGCTTTCTCCTGGATGGTCTTGGTTACCAAATAACTACGCTGACCGAAGAAGGGATAACAAAAATCGTCACTGAGTCGGGGAACAACTACGAGCAAAATGCTCGGTTAAAAGCTATTAATTATGCCAAATTAAGCCAGCTCACCGCTCTTGCCGATGACTCGGGACTGGAGGTAGACGCCCTTAACGGGGAGCCAGGTGTTAAGTCAGCTCGCTTTGCTGGCGAAGCTGCTACCGATGCAGAGAGGGTGAGCTTTCTCTTAGCTAAACTTAACGGCGTTCCCCAGGAGAAACGAACAGCCTGTTTTAAGTGCGTCATTGCTATAGCTAGTCCAGGAGGCCATGTAGAGTTATGCTACGGCGAGTGTCATGGCATGATTGCCTTTGAGGCTAAGGGAGAAAATGGTTTTGGCTATGACCCTATTTTTTCCCTTCCTGAGATAGGTAAGACCATGGCCGGACTTCCATTGGAAATGAAAAATCAAATCAGCCACCGCGCCCGGGCAAGTCAGAAAGCACGTCAGGTGCTAAAGCAACTCCACATCTAACTTGTGTGTCAAATCATTTGATGAGCTTTCTCTCTGAGTTGGAATTGGGAATAATACGCATAAGTAACGAGACTTTTTACAATATTTAAGGGAAATTTAAGGAAAACTATTGACATTCGAGTAATGGATGGCTTATTCTTTTATAAAAAGGGAGGTGAACAGATGCAAGCATACTGTATGAAATGCCGCGCCAAAAGGGAAATGAAGAATACCAGAAGCATAATCATGAAGAACCGCAGGCCGGCCACTCAAGGCGTATGTCCCGTATGCGGGACCAAGATGTTCAGAATAGGGAAGGCTTAAAGCTAGTATCATAGGTGGCAGAACCAATGAAAGGCTGGGTATCTATACAAAAGATACCCAGCCTTTCATTACCGACCATATCTAGGGTTGTGGTTATGCCCGCTCACAGCAAAAATCGTTTCTTAATCGGTCGTTGGAATTTAATTCAGCCAGCCTGGAAAAATCCATGGGATGCTGAGTATCCCCAACTCTATTAAGCGCGTTATTAAGAGCACTATGCCACCAGCCACAACTACACCCAGCCCAACGGCAGGGAAGGCTTTCCTCCAATCCATGCCCAGTAGCCAGGCCAAAATAGTCCCCGTATATGCCCCGGTGACAGGCAAAGGTATAGCCACAAATAAGATCAATCCCCAGAAGCCGTATTTCTCTACTTTCGGCTTACCTCGTTTTCTTAAATTATCCAGATACTTGTTGAACAACGGAATTCGGAACAGCAGCTTATCGTAAAAAAGACGCAAGGCAAAAAAGACGGGGAAGAATATCAGGGCGTTGGCGATAATCGCCACAAAGAAGGTAAACAAGGGGTCCAGCCCATAATATAATATGCCCAATGGTATACCACCCCTTAACTCGAAAACGGGGCTAACTGTCATCAACAGAGTCAGAGCTATTTCCTTTGTCATTATATGCTTCCAAAACAGCGTTGCTTATGACCGGGAAGCATAGTTTAACATATGTTATTACACAGCGTGCTCATTGCCAACCACCTAATTCCGTGCTATCCTCTATTTAATGTAACTACTCACTCCTCATGTCATTCTGAGGGAGTGTAGCGACCGAAGAATCTCGAGAGCCTTCGCTTCGCTCAGGATGACACGGGCAGGCAGGAGATGAACACAAGGAGACTATTTGGGACCAGTGGTATCCGGGGCGTAGTCAGTCAGGATTTATCGCCTGATTTCTGCCGGCGGGTTGCCTTAGCCATAGGCACTACCCTACCTCCCACTTCCACAGTTTGTATCGCTACCGACACCAGAATAAGCAGGGATATAATTAAGGAGGCGGTTACTGCAGGCTTGCTTTCCTGTAGCATAAACGTAGTTGACTTGGGCATTTTGCCTACCCCAGCGCTGGCATTGCTAACCCGGGAATCGGGCTTTGCCGCTGGAATTATGGTTACAGCTTCCCACAATCCACCCGAGTTCAATGGAATCAAGCTCTTCACCGAGAATTCGCTGGGATATAGCCAGGCTCAAGAAGCGGAGATAGAGAAAGTCTATTTTGAGCAGAAATTCCGCCAGGGGAAGAGAGGAACTTTGGAGCAAGCACAGGATATGAAACAAAGATACCTTTCCTTTATTAAAGGCAAGCTTTCTCTGCCAGGATTTAATCACCAGCTAAAAGTAGTCGTTGATCCTGGCAATGGCGCTGCCTCCAAGTTTGCCAGCGACATCTTTGTCCAGATGGGCCTCGACGTAATACCTGTAAATGATGAGCCAGATGGCCTTTTCCCGGGGAGAAATCCCGAGCCGAAGGAGGATACCCTCCAGGGCACAGTTAATTTCCTGAGACAACATAATGCTGACTTAGCTATTTGCTTTGATGGCGATGCCGACCGCGTTGTTTTCTGCGATAAAGAAGGTTTCCTCGGTTTCAACGAGCCCATCGCCTTCATCTCGAGACTGGCTGTCAAGCGAACGGGAAGGAAAAAGATTGCTACCACAGTAGAAACTGGAACTCTTCTTGACCTGGCAGTGAAGGACCTTGGGGTGGAAGTGGTCAGAGGCAGAGTCGGTGATGTCGCCGTCGCTCATCTAGCCCAGGAGCTCGATGCTGCCTTAGGAGTGGAGCAGGTAGGCGTCTACATCATCCCCGAGGCGGGCTATTACCCCGATAGCATTTTTGCTTCCCTCATCCTGTTAAGTCAGCTAAGCGATGCCGGCGAAATCAGGCGATATTTCCAAGGTATTCCTAGGCTATTCTTCGAAAAAGCAAAGGTTCCTTGTCCTAATGAACTCAGAGAGTCGGTCATGGCTCAGGTAAAGGAAAAGGCTTACCTTTTTGCTCCCGATGAGATAAATACTCTTGACGGCCTGAGGCTGGATTTCCTTGACTCCTGGATGCTCATCAGGGCTAGTGGCACCGAGCCTGTCATCCGAGTAATCTCCGAGTCAAAGTCGCAGACACAGACCGATGAGCTTATAAGCAAAGGCAAAAAACTTGTTCAAAGTATAGTGGAGGCTAACAGGTGAAAGCCGTATTTCTCTGCGGTGGCCGTGGCAAGAGGATGTTTCCCATCGCTGAAGACAAGTTCCTCCTTGATTTCCTCGGGAAGCCATTGCTTGAACATCAAATAAAAGTAGCCTGCGAGGCAGGTTTGAGTCATTTTGTAATCATTGGGAATCCAGAAAACATAGCGAAGATAGAGCAAATAACCAAAAAAATTCCTGGGGGAAAAGTCGACCTTACTCTGCAAAAGGAGTCATCAGGCATCGCTGACGCTCTGAAAAGCGCTGAGCCCTTCCTGCACGGGCAGCTTTTGGTAATAAATCCCAATGATGTCTTCTCAAGCTCAGCGTACACTAAAATCATCACCGAAGCTGAAAAAGCCACTGCCTCCTCCTATATTCTGGGTTATCAAGTCCAGAAATACTTCCCGGGAGGCTACCTCCAGGTAAATTCTCAAAATGAGTTACTACACATCGTGGAAAAGCCCAATCCCGGCGAGGAACCCA
>CAZZAC010000083.1:0-4567 GCA_964652095.1 uncultured Dehalococcoidales bacterium
TAAACAGGATGATTGCCGAGCCCTTCTATGATTTAATGTGTGCCGGTGAGGTAACCAGGGCCAAATATGTGGGTTCACGGACGATAGACGGTGGGGACATAATTGCCAGCCTGGAGGGATGGACCGCTATTGGCCTGGGGAGAACTGAGCTTCCTTCATTCCGCTTCCCCTGGGAGATAAGGAAGAAGACTTTCCGCGAGAAAGCCCTGGAAAGCTTCAGAGGGACACAAGCCTTAGACGCCACTATCTCTGACCTTTCCCTCACTTGCGACCCTAAGGATGCCGGCAAAGCTGTATATCTCATATCTGGTCCGGAAAAAGAGCTGAATATGGACATGGTCAAGAGCGTTAGCGATTACATCAAGGAGCTGGCACCCGACGCTCTGATTCGCGGCGGCGATTTTCCCGGAGAAAAGCACTTCATCGACGTTGCCTTGATATTGTCCCAGTTATCCTTTGTGCCCAGGATAAAAGAGTTTTACGAGCAAGCTACGCAGTATGCCAAAGAACATAAGGGACAGCTAGAGCAAACTAAGAAGAGGATTGAATCCCTGGCTGAGCTAAGCAAAGACTTGCCTACATTGGAATGAAGACGGGGACAAGCCCCACCCTAATTCCCTCTCCCTCGACGGGAGAGGGTCTGGGTGAGGGTGAACAAAGCGAAGGCGGCATTTTATGTGCCGCCTCTTTCCTTAATCCCGAAGGAAGGGATTCCTTCACGCCTCGAAATTTTGTAGTTGCCTGATTTATCAGGCCCGGTGGGGCAACCACAGGGGCGAGGTTTATCCTCGCCTCCGCGAAATCCCAAATCTCAAGCACCAAATCCTAAACAATATAGAAATTCAAAAATCAAAATGACAACTCAAAACGCAGATTTTTTGACCTTTGCTCTGTCACTTTGCATTTTAGAGGGATTTGTTTAAAGCTTGGATTTTGGGGTTTGGAATTTAGCCAATGAGATTGCCACGCTTCGCTCGCAATGACACTTCCCTCTCCCTTGAAGGGAGAGGGCTAGGGTGAGGGTGCCGCTGACAGTAAACTCCCCCCTCACCTCAATCCTCTCCCGCCAGGGGAGAGGAAATTGGATCAGGGACGAGCCCCGACCCTACAGAATGACACCAGGAGGCGCTTGCCTAGCTTTCCCCGAGCCACCCTTTGGCTTCCCTGGGGCTAAGCCCTTTAGCAGCCTGGACCACCAGAGCCAGGCTCACGAGAAAATCATCATGTCCCTCTTGAGGGTCAACATAAAAGTTCATCGTTTGGTTCGGGCGATATCGCACCCTGGCTCTTTCCAGTTCAAACAAGGTCTCTTTATACTCCCGGGAGCCATCCTGCTTGTAGAGTTTAAGCCTCCCGGAATTGACAAGGGACAATAGCTCAAAGCCCATATCGGATTTGCTCTTTGAGGTAATGACGAGTGGGATGACCCTGCTTCCCAGTTCCTTTCTGAGAAAGCTGGCTACAGGCTGACCAATGCCGGTGGCGTCCACCACTATCCTGTGGCAGTTCCAGACATTCTTAAGGATATCCGTCATCTGGGTATAAAGCTGGCTATGGGGCGTTCCCGTCCACTGGTATTGTTCCACAACTTTCAACAGTGGCTGCGATGGGTTAGCGGCATCCACCTCGGCAATGGTGATTACTGTGGAATCACGCCCTCTTCCCCTATCATTGACAGGAGCGTCCCCTCCTGTCATTTCCTGCTCATGTTCCCCGGCCAAATCTACGCCAGCAATATAAGTCCTCTTCCCCTCAGGCTGCGATTGCCTCTGGTGCTCTCCCAGCACCAGAGCTATCTGCTGCCGTGATAGGAAGCCCCCGCCGTGGGTGATAGGTAATAAAGCATATTGAGTCCTGAACAGGGGATGCTCTTCGCCCAATCTTTGCCGCTCTGCCTGGACAAAGCTGATATAGTCAGGATTGTAACGGCCTACCTCCTGCCAATCATATCTAAAGTGGCGCTTAATGCCGTCCTTTCTTTCCAGTTCCAGATTAGCCTGCTTTACCTCTTCCAGCAAGGTGCTATCGTCCCAGGTAGTGCCATAAAGAATCGTGGTCACATTGGTAGCCGAACCCATGGGACGGAATTCCCTGGTGTACTTTTCCTGGCTAATATCTTGCGATTCATCAATCTCCAGGAGTATGTCAGCGGTGTGTCCTACCACTGAAGATGAGCCTTCAGCCGACAGAAAGATGGCTTTAGCATTGCCGAGCTGAACAATATAGCCCATCTGGGGACGATAAATGCCATCAAAACCGAAATCATCCAGCCTCTGTTTCAACCTTTCTAGAGAGATAATGGTTTGAGGCTTAAAGGTTGGGGAGCACTTTATAAGATTGCTTCCCCTGGCCATATATAGCGTTAACAACAGGACTTCCAGATGTGCTGAAAGCTCGTTTTTGCCTCCTTGCCTGGCAATCTCCACAGAAAAGGTCAGCCCCATTCCCTTCTGGATAGAGTTCATAGCCGCCCGCGCCACTTCCAGTTGATAAGGTCTCAGCTTCATTTTTCTCTTGCTCCTGCGGGATTGCTTCGGCTGACGAAGTCAGCCTCGCAATGACAGAACAGGGAACTCTTCTCAATAACACCTCACACGTCATTGCGAGCGGAGCGAATGCGGAGCGCGGCAATCTCCATCCTCAGTAGCGAGGCTTGTCCTCGCCCAAACCTACCCGCTTGCCACCTTCATGCCCACCCCAACCCCGAGGGGCACAGCGACTTCGGTCAGGACTTTCTGGATGGCTTCCTTGAGAGACTTCTTCTGCTCTCTGGTAATTTGATATCGGGTTCTTACCAGCCGGGCTATGATATTGGCTGCCTCGAAGTGCAGGTCAATTCGCTCCGGCTGCTCTTCCAGAAGTTCCCTGAGCTTTACTCTGAGAAGGGCAATCTCCTCGTCGATTCCTTCGACATGAGAAGCTTCCTCCAGCTCCAGCTTTTCTGCCTCATCCAGAGCCCGGCCATAGAAACCCCGTGGGCTACTCTTTTTCTTGCCTTTTCCTTCTGTTGCCATAACACTTCTGGGGTCCCCGAAAATTCAGAGAATTTTTGGGTTTTTTTACCGAGGCTTTGACCAAGCCATAGACGAGGACATGAGCTGCCAGGTTGTAATCCTGCTTCTGAAGAGCCGCCGGCAATAGTTTCAAACTCAATCTACTTTCCTTATTGAACCCTTATTACCCATTTAGCGAAGCTAAATTATAGCACAGGTGTTCTAAAGAGGCAAAGGAGTTTTGTCACTTCAAAAGGCAACCTTCAGAAGCGACGCTATTATCCAGCCGAGGGCACCGCATATGGGGAAGGTTAAAATCCAGGCCAGCACGATATTCCTGGTTACTCCCCACCTTACTGCGGAAAGGCGCTTCGTGGCACCTACCCCCATTGTAGCTGCCGTGGCACAATGAGTGGTGCTTACTGGAATACCCAGGCGCGAAGCTATCTCAATAACAGTAGCCGCTGAAGCCTGGGTAGCAAAACCATGAATAGGTTGTAGAGCAGTGATCTTCATCCCCACAGTTCTAATGACTCGCCAGCCGCCCATAGCGATGCCCGAGCTGATGGCTAAAGCGGATACGATTATTACCCACCACGGGATATTGTCCCACATCTCAACCCGTCCGGTATAAATCACCAGCGCCATGGTGATGACACCTATGGGCATCTGACCATCATTTTTGCCGTGGCTATAAGCTAAAAAAGCGGTAGTAAGCCATTGCAGACGGCTGAAGACAACTCTCATCCCGGATGGAGCGCTTCGGCGAGATGCCCAGAGCAGAACAACCATAAGTACAAAGCCACCGATGAAGCCCAGGGTAGGAGCAGCAACCACTGATACCCCAATCCGTTCCAAGATGCTCCACACCACTGCCTCACTACCCGCCACTGCTATCCCTGCCGCTGCCAGCCCGGTGATAAAGCTATGACTTATACTTACCGGCAGACCCAAGCGAGTAGCTATGGTTCCCCAGACGATAACCGTGGCTAAAGCAGCAATCAGTGGTAAATATGGGTTAGCAAGCTGATATATTGTTTCAGGGACTAAAATCCCCTTGCCGATGGTTCTGGCAACCTCCAGGCCGGTAGCGGTACCAGCGAAGTTACAAAAGGCCGCCAGTATTATGGCGTTTCGAGGTGAAATAGCCCGGGAGCCAATCGAAGCAGCAACACTATTGGCAGCATCATTAAAACCATTAACCACACCAAAGCCGATGGCTGCCGCAATTACCAGAACCAGCAGAGCGAGCTCAGGCATGCTTCAATACTATACCTTCAAGGACATTGGCGACATCTTCGCCCCGGTCGGTGGCGCTTTCCAGGTGTTCATATATTTCGCGCCATTTAATTACCTCGCATGCGTCAAGATGGCAAACTTCGAACAGCTCGGCCAGGGCAGCGTGTTGCACGTCGTCGGCCGCGTTTTCCAGAGTATTAATCTCCACACACTCCTTGAGAATCCATGGGAACTGGTCACGGTGGCGCAAACGAGGCATGACCTCACACAGCTTGTAGGTTATCTTGGCTACGATTCGGGCTAGCTCTTGAGCCCTCTCCGTAGGTTGAGCAATA
>CAZZAC010000084.1:0-4497 GCA_964652095.1 uncultured Dehalococcoidales bacterium
CTCAGTTCGGATTGCAGGCTGAAATCGCCTGCATGAAGTCGGAGTTGCTAGTAACTGCAGGTCAGCTATACTGCGGTGAATACGTTCTCGGACCTTGTACACACCGCCCGTCACGCCATGGGAGCTGGCAACACTTGAAGTCGATGGGCTAACTTTAACAAGAGGCAATCGCCTAAGGTGGGGTTGGTGACTGTGACGAAGTCGTAACAAGGCAGCCGTACGGGAACGTGTGGCTGAATCACCTCCTTTCTAAGGAGTCATAAGCAGAAACTTAGGGATTCCTAGGTCGGTCGATAGACTGAGAAGTCTATTGTCGAGTGGGTAAAATTTTCCTTCCTTCCACTATTCAGTTGTTAGAAGTCTTGTCTGTATAGTACGCTCGGTAATAGGTAAGTTCCCCCCAAAAAAGCGCCTCAAGAGTTTTCTAGCTTATCAGCCTGCTATTAATGAGTGGCGTGAGGCCGGTGCTGTGCTCCTATCACCCAATTTACCAACTTTTTACCAATGTTGATGAAATTCTTGAAAAATGTTGGGAAAAAGCGCTTGACGATGCCGGGGTATGATATAATATTGGCGAGGAGCTACAATTTTGGAAAAGTTGAACTGTTACAAGAGGAGGTGGGACATGGGTAGATACATGAAGGTCATGCTGGCAGCTTTGCTCATCGCGACTGGGGTTTTGGCCTTCTTGCCCTCCGGCTACGTAGGCGCCGGAGGAATAGTCGTGAACCAGAGTTTTGAGCAGGGAGAAGAGGAAGCCCCGTACGGTTGGGTGCTGAGCGGAAACGCTGCGCGCGTAAATACCGAACCTATCTATGCAGGTAATTGGATCGCTCGGATGACAGGGGACGGTGACACGCTCACCCAGTGGATCGAAAACATCGAAGCGGTGGTGACATACGAGGTCTGGGGATGGATATATGTTTCCGGCAACGTTACCGGTGTCATCGCTCTCGACTTCTGGGAGGGAAAAGAGGGGAGACAACTGAGTTCGACAAGAATGCTGTTCACCAATGACACGAACGGCGCCTATGTACAAAAGACTGACACGATGCAGGCGCCACCCGGAACGACTCATTTAAGAATCTGTCTCTCGGGAACTGGCTGGAACGACGGGGCGGAAGTGCGGTTCGATGAAATTGGTTTCTGGCCGCCGGAGGGAGGCTTGTGGGGGTGGTTGAGGAATTCGTGCTTCATCGCCACCGCGGCCTATGGCACAGAAACAGCCAGTCAGCTTGACATATTGCGCGATTTCCGAGACCAGGTATTACTGGAAAATGCCCTGGGGTCGCGATTTGTAGCGGCTTATTACAGAGTCAGCCCGCCTGTGGCCGACTTCATAGCGAAGAGCGATTTCCTGCGTGCAGCTGTCAGGGAGACGCTCGTCGATCCGGTGGTAAATCTCCTGCAGTGGTCGCAGGGACTGTGGAGAGCTTAGCCAGACATACCCTGAGTCCTGGCCTTCTATGGTATAGTCGCTGTTCAAGCAGACTCGTATGGCGGAGGGCTTGCATGTGGAACGGGCATGCGCTGGAAACGCAGTTGGATGCTGTGAACTATAATCACAGCAACTAGGGGTCGGGTATTCAACTGCATAACTTCCAATTGTATAAGCAAAGCAGGCATCGTTATGCTAACACAAGTGCTTGCTCGAGAGTGGGGAAATATAATATGAGGGCGAATATGATTGCCTTGGCTATCGTCAAAACTTGCTTTTTTGAGTCGATATGTGGCCATCTGGGCAAAACGCGAGCGGGAAGGACAGGCTATTATGACTAATCCAATCAGGTTCGGCACCGATGGGTGGCGAGGGATTATCGCCGAAGATTTCACCTTCGACAATGTGCGCATCTGTGCTCAGGCCTTAGCAGAATATCTCAAGCAGGATGGACTCGATAAACGAGGTCTGGTCATTGGCTATGATACTCGCTTCGCCTCTGAGGATTTTGCTGCTGCCGCTGCTGAGGTGATAGCTGGCAATGATATCAAAGTCCATCTCTGTCTCAAGCCAGCTCCTACGCCAGTGGTGAGCTTTGCTGTCCCAGCTACTAAGTCTGCGGGGGCTATTGTTATAACTGCCAGCCACAACCCTGGTTCATGGAACGGATTCAAATACAAATCTCAGGATGGGGCTAGCGCTCCAGAAGGGGTCACTTCTCAGATAGAAAGAAATATCGCCTCCCTCACCCGCCGGAGAGAGGGGGTGAAAAGGCTTGCTTTGGATAAAGCCTTAAAGAAAGGAGCTGTTGACTATGTGGACATCTCTCCTGCTTACTTCGAGCATCTTAGTCACCTTGTTGATATAGAAGAATTGCGCCGCCAGAAATTAAATATCCTGGTTGACCCCATGTATGGTGCTGGCATTGGCTATTTTAAGGCAATCCTTCAAGGTGGTAACCTGAAAATCACCGAAATTAATGCTGAAAGAAATCCTTCATTTCCCCAAATTCACCCCGAGCCAATTGCTAAAAACTTGACCAAGCTTTCCCGGTTGGTCGTTGAGCAAAAAGCTGACGTGGGCTTAGCCACCGATGGGGACGCCGACCGTATTGGCATCATAGACGAAAAGGGACAGTTTTTAACCCAGCATCAAGTTTTTGCCTTGCTTTGTCTCTATCTCCTGGAAGTTCGTGGTGAGCGTGGCGCCATGATCAAGACATTAACTTCCACCACTATGATTTCCCGCCTAGGGAAGCTCTTTGATGTAGCTGTTTACGAAACGCCGGTGGGTTTCAAATATGTAGCTCCCTTAATGATGGAGAAAAACGCCATTATTGGTGGGGAAGAGAGTGGTGGCTATGGCTTCCGTGGTCATGTCCCGGAGAGGGATGCCATACTTGCCGGGCTTTACTTCCTTGACTTTATGGTAAAAACAAGAAAAACACCATCCCAGCTTCTGGATTACCTTTACAGCAGAGTTGGACCTCACTACTATGACCGCAGGGATTTTCATATCTCTGCAGCTAAGCGTAAAACAATCCTGCACCGACTAAGCTCCAGTCCCCCGGACACTGTAGCTGGTTCAAAGGTGACCAAAGTAGATACCACTGGTGGTTTTCGCTTCTTCCTTGGCGATGAGTCCTGGCTGCTCATCCGCTTTTCCGGCACAGAGCCACTGGTCCGCATCTACGCTGAAGCTGAAAGCCTGCAAAGGGCGAGGGAGCTACTGGATGAGGGCGAAAAACTGATAGGCCTCTAAAGTAGCTCGGCAAAAATTCAAAAGGAAATATTCCAGGGTTTCTTGACTTTTTATCTCCTCGCCATGAAATGCAGGTGACAAGGACGATTTCAAGTTTTCGGCGGGCGGAGCCTGCTAGCAAAATCACAGCAGATTTTGCTCTTTGACGGCAAATTATTTTAGCGTGTGACTTGTATTTGACATATGCAGTTGATGGTCGTTACAATGTAACCCGTCGCCTTTGGAGCACGAAACGATACTTTCCTAAGATTGGCGGAATCATAAAAACACCATCTGTGGATGAAAGACTATTATGAAATTAGGTGGCATGGGCGGGGTGGTCAGGGAGCTATAACAGCAGCCAAGATTTTGGCACAAGCTGCGTTCTTTGAAGGCTATCAGGGAGTGACTGCGGCGCCGTCGTTCGGCGCCGAGAGGCGAGGCGCTCCGGTCAGTGCCTCAACCAGGATTGCCCCGCAAACAATCATGGTCGTATCCCAGGTAGAAAACCCCAATGTAGTGGTAGTTCTAGACTATACCCTACTGAAATACAACGAGGTAACCAGCGGGCTAGTCAAAGGAGGATGGCTCATCGTAAACTCCTGGCGACATCCAAAGGAGCTTGGCCTTGGAGGCGACTTCAACATCGCTACTGCTGATGCTACTAGAGTATGCTCAAGCCTGGGACTGATAGTCGCTGGCCTCACGGTTGTGAATACAGCGATACTGGGTGCGTTTATCCGTGCTACCGAAGCGGTAGGCATGGCAAGTATAGAGAGGGCAATAAGAGAGAGATTCCCCAAAAGAGAGGTAGATATTAATCTTGCCGCAATTGCGCAGACCTACGAGATAACTAAACTCGGAAAAATGAGGTAACAGCAAGACATGGGAACCAGGGATTGCCAACACATATGTGGTGAATCATCGCCGGCTGTTGGCGAAGCAGGTAAAACAGGCGAGTGGCGCGACTCATTTCCAGTAATAGACCAAGAAAAGTGTCTCCCAGTTAGACAGAACAAGCCTTCCTGTTTTCTATGCTGGCTCTATTGTCCAGATGCTGTTATTAATAAAACCATACCCATACAGATAAATATGGAATACTGCAAAGGCTGCGGAATATGTGCACAGGTGTGTCCGGCCCACGCTATAACCATGGTAAATGAAGAAGAATTCTGTCCCAATGAGACGGATTGAGTGATATTGGTGAACAAAAAGATGGCCAGAAAAGCCAGCACCTGGATACTTGATGGCAATCATGCTGCGGCCCAGGGGGCGAAACTCAGCCGGGTTCAAGTAATTGCTGCCTATCCTATTACACC
>CAZZAC010000085.1:0-4449 GCA_964652095.1 uncultured Dehalococcoidales bacterium
ATTCCATGTTCCAAAGCGACAGGCCTGTCAATTCATCGTATTTTCGCTCGAGCCTGGGACCTTCCAGTTGACGCAAGTGAACTTCAGCAGCAAAAACGATTCCCTCCAACAAATGGCCAGCCTTAGTATTTCCCATTTCATCGGCAAGTACCACATGCACATGAGGGAAGGGCTCTCCATCTTTTAATGAGATGTTTCCCATACAACTTGCCATTTCATGAGGCGAATCAATTTTCATCTCCCGGTATTCATGATTTTTCTGGTCATAATAGCCGAGCTTGGCACGCTTTAAGGCACCGATTGCCGTAAAGCTTCCCGCCTCAATTCCCTTATTCTTAGCAAGTTCTGTTATGGACTGGACTACGTCTGCATCATGCTTCAGTCGCACAATTAACTCTTTACTGGCATCATACTCAAAAAGACCCGTTGGGTCAGAACCAACCTTCATAACTTCTTACCTTCCTTTCTATATCAGGCAATGGTTCGTAAAGAATCTCACCTTCTATAACAATTCTGCAGCCGTTATCATTCCTATCAATTACAGCATTTGCTGCATTTTCAATGTACTTCTATTTTATCACAGGGATGAGCTCATTATGCCTACCCTTGATGCAAGACAAACTGGTAAACTAGGTCACAACATAGTCGTACGGGATTGGGGCTCTTGTATGTGGCTGCTTTATGTTAGCTGTGCCTGGGTAGCGGGGATATTCCTGGCTTCTCGAAGCCCTGCCCGGGATAGGCGAAGCCACAGCCCAAGCTATTATGGATTACCGCAGTGAAAATGGCCCTTTCAAAAGAATCGAGGACTTGCTTAAGGTCAGCGGCATCGGCCCCGCGATATTTGAAAAGATAAAGGATTACATAACCGTGTCGGATTAGGAAGCCCTCCAAATCCGCTGGCTGGACTTGCTGCTATTCGCCTTTAGGCTGAGCAAGCCTCACCCTGATTGCGTGGAGGCGACCGTTGGGGTCGCGTGTAACCTCAAATTCCACTTTTTGCCCTTCTCTAAGGGAACCATAGTCCACCCCTTGAAGCTGGTTGCGGCCAAAGAAGAGCTCTTCTTCCCGCTCTGTCTTGATGAACCCAAAACCACGGTCTGCAATTAGCCGTTTTATTGTGCCCTTTTGCATGGAATGCCTGTCCAAATCCGCTGGCTGGGCTACGTTCATTTTATTCCCTTGCTATCTGTAGGGCAAGAATGAAACAGAATCCGCTCAAGATTGCAAATAAATCGGCCCTTATCTCATCACTTCTTCGGGCCCTTCCGAAGATATTCAGAGGCTTTCTTCCGCGCTTTCTTTCCTGTCTTTTTGGCTGCTTTCTTCTGAGCCATCCGTCTCCTAGTAAACGCAATTCCCTTTGCGACATTATAGCAGCCTGGTAGACGACACACAAGAAACACAAGGTTTGAGGATAACTCGAGGCTTTGTCTCCAAATCCGCCGGGCGGGCTACTTCTCTTTTACGCAAGGGTGCTCTTTAACGTCCCCGTGGCATTCTGTTATTTGTTCAGGACTGCATTCCTCTGGCTTGCCCTTTAGCCTCTCTGGGTGCTCGCATCCCTTTGTGCTTTCTGATTTGCACATTTACATAACCTCCTTCATTGCCTACTCTAGGCCTACTATCATGAACTACTTATCAGCCACAGCATACATCGTAATCGTAATTGTGGCACTTGCAGAAGAATTTCTTATCTTACCTACACTACTGGTTATCTCATTATTGGGCGTGTTGGCTGATGAATTCACCAATCCTGTCAATTGCCTGCTGTCCTTCTGGGAGTATGGCAGCGAAGAAATGCCACATATGGATCATATCCTCCCATGGCTCTAGTATGACATCCACGCCAGCGGCTCGTACACGGTCAGCCAAGCGTGTGGCATCATCGAATAGCACTTCTGCAGTTCCTACCTGAATCAACAGCGGGGGTAAACCCGTCAGGTCTGCATATAGGGGAGACGCTAAAGGCGTACGAGGGTCGGTGTCCCCAAGGTAAGCCTTCGCCAGCATCAGTATACTATCTCTAGTTGCTACAGGGTCTATCTCCGCCTTAGTAACCATAGATTCCCCTAGGCATTCCAGGTCCACCCATGGTGAGAGACAGATCCCTGCCCGTGGTAGTGGTTCACCCGCATCTCGTAATGCCACGAGTGTTGCCACAGTCAAACCTCCGCCAGCGGATTCGCCGGCAATTACCAGTCGAGCAGGATCTACCCCAACAGAAAGGAGCCAGCGGTAGGCCGCTCTGGAGTCGTCCACTGCCGCTGGGAACGGGTTCTCTGGGGCAAGCCGGTAGTCGAGGATAAGGACTCTAGCACTTGCCGCTCGCGACAACCGAGAAACCATCTCACGGTGTGTATTGATTGAACCCAGTACATAACCACCGCCATGGAGGTAGCAGATAACCCGTTCAGCCACTATACCGGGAGTAGTAATCCACTCGGCGGGAACACCTCCTGCATCGACCGGGTCACAACGTACGTCTGTTGGAAGTTGGAACTGCGTGAAGCCAACCTCCATTTGGGCACGCTGTTCCTCGATACTGAGGTCTACCATCTTGGGACCCGATCTAAATATGTCGATAATCATCTGAAGTTCGTTGCTTGCCATAAGCTTTCCTCCTTTCCAAATCCACTGGCTGGGCTACTCATCAAGTAAAAGCCCAGTCCGTCGAGTAATTGTAATTATAGCACTTGCTGAAGCTTCAATATAATTCCATTCTATTACAGAGAAAAGCTATTCATGTCTATCCTTGATGCAGGGCAAACTGGTAAACTAGGTCACTACATAGTCGTAGGGGATTGGAAGTTCTTCCATGTGGCTTCTCTATGTTAGCTGTGCCTGGGTCGCCGGGGTATTCCTGGGTTCAAATGTTAGCCTGCCTTTACTGGCCTTATTCTTGGGACTTATCCCCTTTGTGCTTATCCCTTTCCTCCCCGGCAGCAGGAAGACCTTACTAGTAGCCGGGTTATGCCTCTTTGCCCTCATCGGCGGCGGACTTTGCTTCCCGTCAAGCTTGCCTCCAGCAGATGAGCATTCCCTCCGCTTCTATAACGACAAAGGAATCGTAGAAATTCAAGGCATGGTGGCAGAGGAGCCTGACATTCGGGATAGACTTTGCCTGCTAACATTTTCCGCCAGCGAAGTAACTGTGAATGGCGAAAGAGAGGAAGTATCGGGAACCGCCTTAATTCAAGTGCCCCGATACCCTACCTACCATTATGGAGATGTCCTTAAAATAACAGGAAGGCTGGAGACGCCGGAACCATTTGATAACTTTGATTATAAAACCTACCTGGAACGCCAGGGAATTTATTCAGTCATTTATTATCCCGGGGTGGAACTTCTGGACAGTGGCCAAGTATTGAAACCTCTGCAGTGGATTTATTCCTTGAGGGAACGGCTCTCTGTTTCCTTAGCCAGAGCCTTGCCTGAGCCACAAGGTTCACTGGCTCAAGCCATTTTGCTGGGCTTGAGAGGCAACATACCTGATTCCCTTTATCAAGCCTTTTCCAGGACGGGGACAGCACACCTGTTGGCTATTTCTGGCTTGCATATGAGCATCATTATTGCCATCCTCCTAAGCCTGGGCATCTTGCTTTTTGGTCGGCAGCGTTCCATATATATCTGGCTGGCTCTCGTGCTTACATGGCTTTATACCCTGCTCGCCGGGATGCACCCGCCGGTAATCCGAGCGGCAATCATGGGAAGCCTATTTTTAATAGCTGAATATCTGGGGAGGCAGCGAAGCGCCATCATTGCCCTGGCTTTTGCCGCCGCAGTGATGGTGGGAATCCAGCCTTATATCTTGTGGAGCGTATCTTTCCAGCTCAGCTTTTTGGCCATGGCCGGCCTTGTTCTCCTCTATCCTTACTTCCAGGCGTGGGGGAGAAAAGGAGTTGCTTCTATATTTAGAAATAGGGAGGCGCTAGTGACCACGGGCAGTATGATAACCGACGTCTTTGTCGCCAGCCTGGCAGCTATCATAGCAGTCTGGCCACTCATAGCTTATAACTTTGGTGTAGTCTCTCTAGTTGCCTTGCCGGCAACCTTCTTTACCTTGCCTGCTTTGCCCTTTATCATAGTCACATCAGCGTTAGTCGCCTTCACGGGACTCTTTGCCTTGCTTGCTGCTCAAATACTGGGCTGGCTGGCCTGGCTTTTTCTCAGCTATCTCGTTTTTCTAGTTCAAGGCTTTGATGCCTTGCCCCACGCTTCATTAGAGGTGACCGCTATTTCCACCTGGCATATCTGGGGGTACTATGCTATATTGGCTGGAGTTATAGCGCTCTTTAACCACCGAAACCAGTTGGCTGATTTTTCTTCCAGGTTGACTTCAGGAATAAGGAAAGTCACTCAAGGCATTCCTAAACCTCGCCTCGGCTTTTCTCCGAAATGGCTTATCCTTCCCCTTTTGATAGTAGCTATCCTGGTGTGGTCTGTGGC
>CAZZAC010000086.1:0-4322 GCA_964652095.1 uncultured Dehalococcoidales bacterium
AGGGAAATTTGAAACCACAGCTAATTGCTATAGACGGCCCTGTGGCAGTCGGCAAAAGTAGTGTCGGCTCACTGCTAGCAAAAAGATTAGGCTATGTTTTCTTCGATACAGGGATGATGTATCGAGCGTTTACCTGGAAGGTTATCAAATCAGGTATTTCCATAGAGGACGAACAAAAGCTTTGTCAGTTGGCCAATACCACTAAATTTGATTTTGTTCCCTTACAAGAATGGCATCTCTCACCCATCATTGATGATGAAGATGTCTCTTCCAAGCTGCTTTGCCCTGAGGTAGAGGCACATGTTTCCCTGGCATCGAAGATAGCCGGGGTACGTCAAACACTGATACTGGAACAGCGTAAGTTAGCCCAGCGGGGAAAAGTAGTGATGGCAGGCAGAGACATTGGCACGGTAGTCTTACCTTGGGCGGAATTAAAGATTTTTCTCACCGCCTCCACCGAAGAGAGAGCCAGACGCCGCTACAAGGAGCTATCAAAACGAGGAGAGAATTCGAGCCCGGAAATCGTCCTCGCCGATTTAAAGAAGCGAGACGAGATGGATATCAATAGAACCATCTCGCCACTTAAACCGGCTGAAGATGCCATAATCATCAATACAGAAAACCTTAGTCTGGAGCAAGTTGTAGACAAAATATATACTCTGGCGGTAAATCTATGACCCTCTCTCAAAAGATTGTTTTAGCCATATTAAGACCTTTGCTCAATATTCTTTTCTCCTGGAAAGTCGAAGGAAGAGAAAACATACCCTTAACTGGTCCACTGATTTTGGTAGCCAATCATGTTCATCTCCTCGATCCATTTTTTCTCCTGTTTAGGTTTCCACGATGGATTAATTTCATGGCAAAAGAGGAACTCTTTCGCTCCCCCTTTCTGAGATTCTGGCTTCGCTGGGCTGGATCCGTTTCCATACGCCGTGAAGGTAGGGTTAGAGAGAAACAAAAGATACTTAAGAGTGCCAGAGATGCATTGGAAAGGGGACTAATCCTGGGAATGTTCCCGGAGGGCGGCAGAAGTCACGACGGCAAACTCAGAAAAGGCAAACCAGGCTCCGCAGTTATAGCCTCAAAGGCAAATGTTCCCCTTCTTCCTGTCGGCATCGTCGGCACAGACAAGATTAGGGGCATAAGCTGGCTATGGAAACGCCCTGGCATAGTTGTCAATATTGGCAAGCCATTTAAGCTACCTCCAACCTCCAGCAGGATGAGTAAGTCACAAATGCAATTATTGACCACACAACTGATGAGGGAAATCGCTGCTCTTTTGCCACCCGAATATCAAGGCGCCTATGAAAAACATGAAGATTGAGAAGGCTGAGAAGCTGGGCCTATGCTTTGGCGTCAGACGGGCCATCAAGCTGTTGAAGGAGGCAGCTAGTAAATATGGGGAAATAGAGACATTAGGACCTGTAGCACACAATCGCCTGCTAGTGGAAGCATTGGCCAACCTAGGAGTAAAGCCCATAAATCATCTCGACCAAGCCCAGGGCAAAATATTGGCTATCACCACTCATGGTACAAGCCCAGCGGTATTATCTGAGATCAGAGCCCATCACATTCATATCATTGACACTACCTGTCCCATAGTCCGCAAAGCCCAAAACGCAGCCAAGGAATTAACCGAGGCTGGTTTTGAAGTCATTATATTCGGAGACGCAGAACACTCTGAGGTCAAAGGACTACTAGGTTGGACAGGAGACAAAGGCATAGCTGCCCTCGACATGAAGCAAATATATAGCCTGAGAAGATCACCATCACGTCTGGGCATTATCTCCCAGACAACCCAAACCCAATCTGCCTTTATCGAATTTGTCAGACAGCTTATAGGGATGGTGGGGCCGCAGATTGAGGAAATGCGCCTCGTTAATACTTTATGTAAAGTAACACACGGTCAACAAGAAGCTGCCCTAAAATCAGCTCGCAAGAGTCAACTCATGATAGTGATAGGCGGAAGTAATAGTGCCAATGCCAGACACCTTGTTGAAATATGTTCTCCTCTGGTGGAAACTCATTTGGTAGAAACAGCAGAGGAAGTCGACACTGCTTGGCTCGCCAGTAAGCACCACATTGGCATTACCGCCGGAGCATCCACCCCAGATGAAGCTGTAGAAGAATTAATAGACAAGCTAAGGTCTTTCTAATCTTCAGCCAAGCCTGGCATCCAGCTTCCTGCCGCCAATAAGGTGAAGGTGAAGGTGAGGCACCACTTGCCCCCCTTCATGGCCACAATTTATAACTAAGCGATAACCTTTCTTGGCTATCCCTTCTTTCTCAGCCAAATTTTTAGCTATGAGTATAAGGCGCCCGGCAAGCTTTTGTTGTCTCTCAGTCAGTTCAGCCGCAGACGTAATATGGGTTTTAGGTATAATGAGCACGTGTATAGGTGCTTTAGGCAAGATGTCCCTGAATGCCAGAAAATCCTCATCTTGATAGACTATGTCGCCAGGTAGTTCACCAGCAACAATTCGGCAAAAAATACATTCCTCAGCCATAATCTAACTCCTCTAACATACTACACCTTCCTGCCGTAAATTCTCAATCTCCTCCCGCTTATAGCCTAGTTCTTGTAATACTCCATCAGTGTGTTCCCCAGGAAGTGGAGATAAACTTCTCACCTTGCCGGGTGTGCTTGAGAGCTTAGGAGCTATGCCAACTTGTTTGATCTTGCCCAAGGTAGGGTGTTCCACCTCTATTACCATTTGGCGATGAAGCACCTGCGGGTCACTAAAAACCTCGTCCGCTGTATAAACTTTGCCGACAGGGACATCATTATGAGTCAACAATTCAAACCATTCATCTCTTGTCTTAGTTAAGAAAATTTGCTTTAAAAAAGAGCGGATTTCATCCCACTTCTCATCTTCTGGCTTATGAAAGGTATGTTCCAGAGCAAAGCAATAGGGGATATATTCTTCCTTTCCTAAAAATCGGCATAGGTTCTCCCAGAAATGTGGCTCGAGGCAGCCAATGGTAATATGTTTACCATCCTTGGTTTCGTACACTCCGTAATAGGGATAGGCACCATGAAGCCACGATTCACCCCTCTTCAACATTGACCCGTCAAAAAAGTAACCACAATTGAACCAGGTCATGAGTGATATTGCTCCATCCATGTAAGCCATGTCCACATATTGTCCTTTGCCCGTCTTGTTTCTAGCCACCAAAGCCACTGAAATACCCAAAGCTCCATATAATGCAGCCCCTGCAAAGTCAGCAACCAGATTTAAGGGGATAACTGGAGGCCTTTCATTGAACCCAATTAAGCCTAGGACACCAGCCATAGCTATATAGTTGATATCATGTCCGGGAAAGGCATGGTAAGGCCCGTCCTGGCCATAGCCACTAAGCGAGCAGTAAATGATCTTAGGATTTAGCTTACTTATAGTTTCGTAATCTATCCTCAAGCGTTTGGCTACTCCGGGTCTAAAACCCTCGACAATAACGTCTGCGCGCCGGGAAAGGCGGTAAAATATTTCTCGTCCCGCTTCCGACTTCAGGTTAACCACGATGCTTTCTTTGTTGCGATCAAGAGCATAATAAGCTGCTGCCTTTCGGTTTTCTTCCCCTGCAAGCGCTCTCGATGAATCCCTAAATTCATTTACTCCTGGCGCCTCAATTTTAAGCACTTCAGCTCCCAAATCTCCCAGGAGCATGGTGCAAAATGCACCTGGAACCAACCTCGATAAGTCCAAAATTTTCACACCTTCCAAAGCTAACATGTCTCCTCCCAAATTGATTAATTTCCCATTATAAGCTATTTAGACAGTCTTTTGCATTTTTAACCTAAATATGTTAAATTAGAACAAATATATTTAACCTAAGGTGGGGGTTACCCACCTTTTTACTAAATGAAGGAAACTAAAGGGGAATGGGAAGATGAAAACAGAGCTTAAGGCTGCGATTACTCAGCTTTCGGCTGAGAGGAACTTGCCTAAAGAAGTAGTCTTGTCTGCTTTGGAATCAGCTCTGGCCTCAGCATATAAAAAAAGCATATCTGCTCTGGAACAAGATGTGCTAGTAAAAGTTGCCCCGGAGAGCGGCGAAATCAACTTCTATATTCAAAAGGCTATAGTTGAGCCAGTTGCCAATCCAAATCGCGAAATCTCCATCAAAGAGGCCCGAAACCTGCGAGCCACAGCACAACTTGGTGATGTAATAAACATAGAATGCACACCCAAGAATATTGGTCGTATCGCGGTTCAAGCAGCAAAACAAGTCGTTCTGCAGCGATTGCGGGAGGCAGAACACCGTATTGTTTATGAAGAGTTCACCGATAGGGAAGGAAAGGTTGTTACTGGAACAATTCAATT
>CAZZAC010000087.1:0-4170 GCA_964652095.1 uncultured Dehalococcoidales bacterium
TCGACAACGCGATTTTGGGAATCAAGGAACATCACTTTGAAGACTTCTTTTTTCAGGTCTCGCATAGAATGGTACAGGTAATCGAAGACCTCCCGGGAAGACCGGCAATAGGGTTTATCGAGGACTTGCTCCTTAAGAAACTCTCTGGCTACATCTTGCATAAATTTGATTACAAAGATGTGGGTTGGGCCTATTCCTTTAATCTTCTGCAATTCCTCTGGAGGAGCCTCCAGAACGCCTCTCAGGGTCTTGAACCTGTTTATGGCTTCTTTGGCTTGTGGTTTACAATCACTGCGGGGCGTACCCAGTGTCAGCATTAGTTCCACGATTTCATAATCGAGGAACGCTGCCAGCCCCGATTGATTGAACCTTTCCCGTAGTCTTTTCCTGTGCCCTTCCTGGCTTTTAGCTTCCATGCTTCTGGTTTTCTAATTATATATTTTAACTATGGTTATGGGAATTACGTTATACGACGGCAAGGGAAGTGCTGATATAATACTAATGTAATGAATTTAGCCCGGCAAATAGAGCAATATCTCCCCCAGCAACTCCTGGAGCTAGTCAAGGATATCAGCGGACAGGCGGCTAAGCGGGGGCAAAGGGTATATCTCGTCGGTGGTGTAGTACGAGACCTGCTTTTAGGTTATCCCAATTTCGATCTTGATCTGGTAGTCGAGGGCGATGCGGTGAAATTGGCTCAACAAGTGGCTGAAACCAGTCAGGCAAAGTTGCTGGCCCACCACCGCTTCGGCACCGCTAAGCTCAGATATGAGAATTTCACCCTGGACCTGGCGACAGCACGAAAGGAAACCTATGTCAAGCCGGGGGCATTACCTGCGGTCACCCCGGGCACCCTCAAGGATGACCTTGTCCGCAGAGATTTCTCTATCAATGCTATGGCTATATCCCTGGGGGCAAACGATTATGGGGAGCTGGTCGACCCCTATCATGGTAAAAGCGACCTGGGGCACCATCTCATTCGTATTTTGCATCCCGGAAGCTTCAGCGACGATGCCACCAGAATTTTACGCGGCGTCCGTTATGAACAACGGTTTGGTTTTGAGTTCGAAGCACAGACCGCTCGGCTACTTAAACGGAATATTCCTATGCTGGATACAATAAGCAGTGACCGAATAAGGCACGAGCTAGAACTAATTTTTAAGGAAAAACAGCCGGAACTTGCTATCAAGCGGCTTGGCGAGCTAGGAGTGCTGCCAAGAATAAGCCCCTTCCTCAAAGGCGATGGCTGGCTAGCTGAGAAATTTGACAAGGCGCGTCATCTGAAGAAGCCCACCCAATTGCCCTCGCTCTATTTCTGTCTTCTTATTTATTCATTTAGCGAAAGGGAAATTGAGCAATTTCTCGCCCGTCTTAACATATCGGCAAAATTATCCCGGGCCATGCGCGATACGCTCCGTCTCAAGACCAGCCTTCCCCTCCTGGACAAGTCTTCCCTGAAACCCAGCGAGATTTATTATCTGCTCCGGGAATATGAGCCTGTGGCGATACAGGCAAATGCCATAGCTTCAGACTCCTCAATGGTACACCGCCACCTCCAACTATTTCTCACAAAGCTGCGCTATGTAAGAACTTCCCTTAACGGGGAAGAGCTAAAAAGACTGGGCATCTCCGCCGGACCGGAGATGGGACAGGTCCTCCAGGTACTGCATAAGGCAAAATTAGATGGAGAGGTCAGCACCAGGGCCGACGAAAAAAAACTAGCCCTCTCTTTATCACCGAAGTTATAGGGGTGGAAGGGGAAGAAAACGCCAGACCGCCGGGCCGAGGTAGCAGCCCAAAAGATACTTGGGGAATTTTCCCGCCCAGCAAGCCAATAAGAATTTCCATAATGGTAGTTTAGAGGCTCCGGCCAGGAGTCCGGCTACGTCAAATGGCAATATAGGTTGAAGAGAGATGAGGAAAATGCCCCACGGGCCATATCTCTTCATCCAGCCTACAAGCCTGTCATATCCCGGTGCGTTCTCAAGGTGTACGATTCTCTTTCCAAAGTAGCCGGCATAGTAACCAGTTATTTCCCCCAGGGTGCCAGCTACGCTGGCTACCAAAGCCACAAGAACAGGATCCCAGTACTTTGCTGCTGTTATCATTATGGCGACGAAAATAGGTACTGGAACAATAATACTAGCGTTACTCACCAGAGAGATTACAAAGACAACCAAATAAGCTGTGGTGGCAAACCTTTCCACCGAGATATTGAAATAGGCTATTAAGTATTGAAACAATAAGATAAAGCCGAAACTGAGACCAACAAGGATGGCAACGTAAAGTGCTAATTTAAGCCATCTATTTTGCTTCAGCCTTTCCATTGACATTAAATTACCTGTCCAGCAAGTCTAAAGATCCGCAGCTATGTTTGTATGTGGAAAAGAAAATGCCAGGTAACACTCCAATCTGTGCTTTCTCAGGTTTGAAAGCATCTCACCGGCTTCTTCCTTCCCTGAGAAAAGGGTAAAAAGACATGGTCCGGAGCCCGCGAGATAAACTCCCGGGGCTCCGGCTTCTTCCAGAGTCTTCCGATATTTGTCCATCTCTGGGAAGAAATCGAAGGCTACCTTTTCGAAGACATTGAACATAAGGCCAGGGGCAATCGCTTTCCCTTGCTCCAAGGATGACAAGGCCCGTTGAACAAACTGGCCTTCTGTGAAATAAGCAGCGTCTAAATGATTATACATTTGCTTTGTTTTGCCCGAGATTTTAGGTAATGGCGGCACCAGCAACACAAAGCAGGTTGAAGACAGGGATGGCAGCGGGGTTACCTTTTCTCCCCTCCCCTCTACCAGAGCTGTGCCTTTATGGATAAAGAAGGGAACATCCGAGCCCAGTTTAGATGCTAAATGGACCAGCTCAGAAAGCGGCAATCCCAATCCCCAAAGCTCATTTAGAGCTAAGAGAGTGGCAGCGGCGTCGCTGCTGCCACCCCCCAATCCCACACCCCAGGGTATATGCTTACGAAGTTCGATTCGTGCCCCCAGACTACATTCCGTGCTTTCCTTAATCAGGGTGGCTGCCTGTGTTACCAGGTTATCGCGCTTTAAGCTGGGCACATCACATTCAAAGTATATTCCCTTGTCTGGCTGAAAATCGAGGACGTCACATAAGTCTATTGACTGGACAATACTGGAGATTCGGTGATAATCATTATGCTTGCCCAGTACTTCGAGGACAAGGTTTATTTTAGCCGGGGCATAAACAGTCAACATTATAATCTCTTCGTAAAAGGAGCAAGGATTTTCCATAGCTCCCTCCACTCCTCCAGGCTAAGAGTTTCAGCTCGCCGTTTACCTTCTATTCCAGCCTTCTCCAGTAGTGAAGCAACCTGGCTGGGCGGCATCTCTAAAGAGTGAGCCAGGGAATTGCGAAGCTGCTTACGAGGAGAGCTGAAACCATGCATAACTATATCAAAAAAACCAGCGACATCGGATACCTCGATAGGCGGCCGGGAGTAAACATCCAGGCGTAAAATAACCGAATCCACCTTCGGCGGGGGATAAAAACTTGCCGCTGGTACATAGGATATAATAGCAGGCTTGCTATAAAACTGAGTCTTAACACTGAGCAAGCTCATCTTACCAGGGGCAGCAGCAATAGCTTCACCAACTTCCTTCTGTACCATAACCACCATTTCCGAGGGTCGGGGCTGCGCCTCGAGAAAATGGCGCAATACCGGTGAAGTAATGTAATAAGGAAGATTAGCTATAACTTTATAACCTCGGACAAGTTCGGAGGCGGGTAAATTATTTTGCAGAAGTTGCCGGGGGGTAACCTTAAGTATATCAGCGTGGATAATTTTGACATCAGGAAAGGCGGCCAGTCGTTTTTTCAGCAGGGCAACTAATTTGGAATCAAGCTCAACAGCAATGACCCTGGCTCCTCGTCTGGCTAACCCCTCAGTTAGTACGCCCAGGCCCGGACCTATCTCGACTACAATGTCCCCGGGGCTGAGTTCGGCAGCAGATAGAATACGCTCTAATACAGCTTCATCTATAAGGAAATGCTGTCCTAAGCGTTTTTTCGGTTTGAAGCCAAATTGGCGAAGTAATTGCCGATACAAAAGTGTCAGCCTTGTCCAAACAATTGATAGAAGCCCTTTCCCGCTTTCCTTCCCGTGTACCCAATCTCGACCATCCTCTTCAATAACGGAGCTGGCTT
>CAZZAC010000088.1:0-4131 GCA_964652095.1 uncultured Dehalococcoidales bacterium
CTGTGGCGATCGCGTTCTAGCTGAGGCAGACTCTTTTTATCAAGGTTCATCCTACCGCGGGCAGCTTGAGAGATGAAAGAATTAATGAGAAGGCTATCTCAACTATTGATTGAATTACACGGAGGTAGACGAGAAGTCGATTAGAAGAAACAAAATAGAGGAGGAAGTATGAAAGTATGCATTATCGGTGCCGGAGATGCCGGGGCAATAGCAGCACTGCAGATTCGCCGTTTGGACAGGGAGGCAGAGATCAATATATTCAGTAAAAGGACGGAGCTCGGATGCCCACCCTGTGAAATGCCTCTGGTGTTAAGCGGAACCGTTGCCCACTGGGAAGAATTGGTTCGTGGCTTACGCACTAAACCATTTTATGAAAAAAGAAGCATTAATATCCATCTAAATACCGAGGTTACCGATATCTTCAGGAAAGAGAAGTACGTGGTCGCTAGGGGTCAAAGATATGACTATGACAAACTGATCCTAGCCTTGGGTGCTGTACCATCGCTGCCTTCCTTTTCTGGACTGGACGGTAGAAACGAATTTGTGTTAAGCACCGACATGACTGATGGTGTAGCTCTGGGGAACATCATTCCAAAATATGATAAAGCAGCCATTGTCGGAGGTGGCTTCATAGGTCTGGAAATAGCTGCAGCTCTAGAGTCGAGAGGGTACCCTAGGGTCTACCTATTAGCTAGACGGGATATTCTACGTGCTCACCTCGATAAAGACATGGCGGAAATATTAGAAGCCGTGATTAAAGAGAATGGAGTGGAACTAATCCCGCATGCCAGAATAGAGAACGTAAGAACTCAAGGGAAGGGTAAGCGTGTAATTCTCTCTGAACGAGAACTGGAGGTGGATTTTATCTTCTTTGCCACGGGAGCTGAGCCCAACGTTGAGCTGTCTCGAAAAGCCGGTCTAAGTATAGGTGAAACAGGTGCCATAGCTGTGAACCACTATCTTCAAACCAGCGACTCCGATATTTATGCCATAGGAGATTGCATGGAGAACTGGGATGTTATCGCCGGTTCTAAAAGGAGAATCCAACTGGCAACTAATGCCATCCGCACCGGGTACATAGCGGGGAGGAATACCGTCCTGAACAATGCCATCTCCTATGAAGGGACAGCCATGCCTTTTGTTACCAAGGTGTTCGGTCATCAAATAGGAGCTGTTGGTTTTACCGAAAGGGAGGCTAAAGAGAGGGGGCTGGATGTCGCTTCCGTCAGAGTTGACACGCCGTGGCTCAGGCAGAGATTTGATGGCAAGCCGGCTCACTACAAGCTCATCGCCGACCGTAAGACCAAGACGCTCGTAGGGGGGCAAGTAATTTCTGAGGAGATAGTATCCGGCACAATTGACAAGCTTGCCGTTGCCATAGCCAACAGAATGCCGCTCCAAAAACTGGTTCAGATTGATAGCTGTTATTCACCTCATGTTCAGGAAGACCAGATAGCGGTTCCGATACAACGTTTGATAGATGGGCTTGGCTGACATATAGATACTTGGCTAGCCCATTTGAAGACATGTGCCGGTATTGTTAAGGGAGAAGACCTCGCCAAATTCCTGAGCCAGCCTTTTAATGACAGTTGTTTTACCGGACTTTGATTTGCTCACAATAGAAATTACAGGAGGCACTTCATATTTCCACTTCACTGTCTTTGGTAAGCTCTTTTCCAGGGTTCTTTCTTAAAAGCCAGGTAGTCCTTGATTGCTTCTTTGAGCGTGTTGGCTGCCAAAAGAGCACAGTGCTTGCTTTCCTCAGGCAGCCCACCTAGAGCAGCTAAGACATCCTGCTGACTAATCCTCTGAGCTTCGCTGATGTTCATTCGCTTAGCCATCTCGGTAACCGTGCTGCCCGAGGCAATGCTAGGGCCACAGCCATCTGTCTGAAAAGAAGCATTCATAACCCTGCCATCTCTCACCTTAAGGTATATTTCCATAGTATCCCCACAAGAGCCAGTTACTCTGCCAAATCCATCAGGGGCGGGAATTTCACCCAGATTTCTGGGCTTGAGAAAATGGTCAATCGTTTTTTCCGAGTAGACCCTTTTCATATCCTCCATGACGGATTGCTCCAGTTCTTTGAACGAGTCATCAAATTCTTGTGCCATTTCCTCTACTCCTCTAGAAAAAGATTTCACGGGCCGAACCAACTTGCCTGACTGCGCATAGCTACCCTTCATTCTTCCCATTTAGAACTGTGACCACATTGGCAAAAAGTTCAGACACAGCATCTGAACTATATTTCTCAATTTTTCCTTCATCACACAACCTGGCTAACTCTGGGTCAATAGGCAACGTCCCCAAAAGAGGAGCTCCGGAAGCCTTAGCCATTTCCTCCCCCTTGCTCCTACCGAAAATTTCCAGCTTCTTACCCGTCTCGGGCAATACGAGATAGCTCATGTTCTCCACTACTCCCAAAACTCGAACATTCATCTTTTGTGCCATCCTCACTGCCTTCTTGACTATCATCTCAGTCAACTCCTGGGGGGTAAAAACATCGATTACCCCTGAGATGGGTATTGCCTGCAGCACCGTCAATGGGGCATCTCCAGTGCCCGGGGGCAGGTCTATTACCAGATAATCCAGCTTGCCCCAAAGAACTTCCTCCCAGAATTGCGTGATAGCTTTAGACATGAGGGGACCTCTCCAGATAACCGCTTCATCCTCACTAGGCAAAAGCAGATTCATGGACATAATTTCAATTCCAGCCCTCGATAATACGGGCAAAATACCTGTCTCGCTACCGCTGGGGCGAGCATCTAAGCCAAACATCTTGGGAATACTGGAGCCAGTAATGTCAGCATCGAGTATGCCAACAGCCTTGCCTTCCCGAGCAAAAGCAGTAGCCAACAAACCAGCTACCAAAGATTTGCCCACTCCTCCTTTACCACTCATGACTGCTATTATTTTATCAATCTGATTAAGTTCTTTGGGCTTGGCTTCGACAAGGTCAACAGTTACTTCCTCCACCCCGGAAACCTCACTAACCGCTGCCGCTGCTTTGTCCTTCAGCCAACTATGATGTTGGTCAGGGATAGCAGTCGAAGCCAAATTTATTTTCGCCTTGCCATCCTTAACTTCCGCGCTTCGAACCAGGTTCATCTGTACCAAGCTACGCATTGTTCCGGGGACAAGCACTTTATTCAGTGCTTCTTCTAATTTTGCATCGATTTGATTCACCAAATCACCTCCTGCTGGTAAAAGGTCTCCCACTTACCTCTGCTTTCCATGTTGCTCTCCTTTCCTTAACAAAGAATATATTTCCTCTACCTGCTTCTTTGTCTCTTCAAGCGGACCATCATTATTAATAACAAAATCGGCAGATTTAATCTTTTCCTCAAGAGGAAGTTGGGACTTTATCCTGCTTTGGGCATCCTCCCGACTCATCCCCTTTTCTTCTAATCGTCTTAATTGAGTTTGTTCACTGGCAGAAACAACGACTACTTTATCCACAAATATAGGGCGAGTAAGTTCAAACAGTAACGGAATGTCCTTAATAATTAGAGCATCGGGGTCAAGGCTTTTGATCTCATTTGTAATTCTTTCGTCTTCCTTAAACACCTCGGGATGAACTATCTGATTTAGCTTTGCCACCTTTTCTTTGTCGGAAAATACTATCTCAGCCAGCTTCTGCCGATTGATGGTCAGGTCTTCATTTAAGAAGTCCTTTCCAAAATACTCTACTATTTCTTTCCAAGCTCTTAAGTGGGGACGGGTTACCTCCCGAGCCAGTTCATCCCAATCAATTATATAAGCCCCCAGTTCTCTAAAAAAATTGGTTACCGTGCTTTTGCCTGTGCCCACACTTCCTGTCAGACCAACAATAATCATTTGTTCCCTATTTCGCCTCTTTAATTACCTCCCAGGGTCCAAATTGCTATCGCTGGAAAATGATTTTGTTTTGGTTCCTTTTTGTCGTTTGCCTTAATGGTCACATATATTATCGCCTGTTGCTAACCCGCCTTTTATATAATCCAGAACAGCCTTCTCAGGGTCATCACCAAGCACGCCAATAACAACTTCAATTTGATTCTCGTTGAAAATCGCTTGGGCCCTGGAACCCATGCCAATAGCTATGACAACAGAGACCCCTTCTTCAGCCAGCCATGCGGGAAGAAAGCCGGG
>CAZZAC010000089.1:0-3957 GCA_964652095.1 uncultured Dehalococcoidales bacterium
TCCACTCCCCGCTTGGCGATATAATCTATCTCCTTTTCAATAACCTCCCGCGGCAAGCGGAAGTCAGGTATAGCTACCGAGAGCATACCTCCGCCTACGGGAAGAGCTTCGAAGACCGTGACAGGATAGCCCATCTGAGCCAGAAAGTAGGCGCAGGATAACCCTGTAGGTCCCGCTCCTACTACTGCTACTTTTTGGCTGTGAGTCTGGGGAAAGGGTTCTGGTTCAGGTAATTCTCTAATGTGGTCAAAATACCAGTCGGCGGCAAAGCGCTTAAGCGCCCTGATTGCTACGGGGTCGTCGAGTTCCCCGCGACGGCACCTCCCCTCACAGGGGTGATGACAGATGCGGCCGCAAATAGCAGGGAAGGGGTTGCGCTCCCAGATGGTGTTGACAGCCTCCAGGTACTCACCATCGGCAATATGAGCCACATATTTAGGAATATTGATTCCTACCGGGCAGGTATGCTGACACGGTGATATCATGAGGGCATCGCACACAGCGGCCGGGCATTTCTTCTCTTGTATGTGGGTTTCATATTCATCTCTGAAGTACTCAAGGGTGGTGAGCACGGGGTTGGGACAAGTCTGTCCCAGACCACAGAGCGAGCATTCCTTGACCGTCTTGGCTATGGTAAGCAGAGTATCCATATCCTCTTCACGCCCTTTGCCCTGAGTGATTCTGGTCAGTATTTCTAGCATTTGTCTGGTTCCCAGGCGGCAAGGGACACACTTCCCGCAGGACTCAGATTGAGTGAAGCTCAAGAAATACCTGGCTATTTCTACCATACATGTGGTCTCGTCCAGCACCACCATGCCGCCAGAGCCCATAATCGAGCCCAGTTGAGCCAGTGTTTCATAGTCCACGGGGGAATCGAGAAATCGGGCAGGGATACAGCCACCTGAAGGACCACCCGTCTGCACCGCCTTAAACCGCTTGCCCCGGGGGATACCACCCCCGATATCAAAGATGATGGTGGATAGAGGAGTGCCCATAGGCACCTCCACTAACCCACTGTTGGCAATCTTCCCCGTGAGGGCAAAGACAGCCGTCCCCTTGCTCTTTTCAGTACCGATGCCGGCAAACCAATCAGCCCCGCGGTCAATGATGATGGGAATGGAGACCAGACTTTTTACATTGTTGATATTGGTAGGCTTTCCTTCCAGGCCTGATTGGGCAGGAAATGGAGGGCGGGGACGAGGCATGCCCCGTCGGCTCTCAATAGAAGCCATTAGAGCTGTTTCTTCCCCGCAAACAAAGGCCCCGGCGCCTTCTTTGATGTGCACCACAAAATCAAAGCCCGAGCCGAGAATATCTTTACCCAAAAAGCCTCTTCCCTGGGCTTGCTCTAAGGCAGCGTGAACTCGCTTTACTGCTAAGGGATACTCAGCACGGACATAGATGTAGCCCTCATTGGCACCTATGGCATATCCAGCAATGGTCAGCCCTTCAACAACAGCGTGGGGATCTGCTTCCAGGATGGAGCGGTCCATAAAAGCACCGGGGTCGCCTTCATCGGCATTGCAGATGACATATTTCTTTTCTCCGGGAGCATTGCGGCAAAACTCCCACTTGCGACCGGTGGGGAAACCAGCACCACCCCGCCCGCGGAGGCCAGATTTCTTAACCTCCTCAATAACCTGCTCGGGAGTCATCAAAAGAGCCTTTCTCAGCGCCCGATAACCTCCATGAGCAATATAATGCTCGATTTTTTCCGGGTTGATGTGCCCGCAATTGCGCAGGATGACACGCTGCTGTTTCTTATAGAAGTTTATCTCTGAATAGCGCGGTATGGCTTCGCCAGTTACCGGGTCGTGGTAGAAAAGGCGTTCCACAGGCTTGCCATCTCGAAGATGAGAGGTGACAATTTCTGGAGCATCCTCGGCCTGGACATGGGTATAGAAAATGCCTTCAGGTTCAATGACTACATTGGGACCCTGCTCGCAGAAACCGTGACAACCAGTGAAATCCACCTCGGCATGGCTTATCCCTTGCCGGCTTATTTCTTCCTTAAGCGCCTCATAGACAGCATCAGAGCCGCTGGAAAGGCATCCCGTTCCCTGACAAACAAAGACAGTACGATGATTTTCCATACTACCCTCCACCCTCCCGATTCCTGAACAACTGCTCCACCTTCTTAGGGTTCATATGACCATGGACGTGGTCACCAACGACTATATTAGGTGCAAGGGCACAAACACCGATGCAGGCCACAGTTTCCAGAGTATATTCCAAATCAGGGCTAGTCTCACCCTCGTCTAAATCTAGATGCTGCTTAACCAATTTCAATATCGTCTTCCCCCCCCGCACATGGCAAGCTGTCCCCCGACAAACTCTAACAACTTTTCTGCCCCGTGGCTGAGTATAGAGCTGGGTATAAAAACTAATCACCCCTTGTACCTGACTGGGGAAAACCCCCAAGCTTCTGGCTATAAGCGGTATAGACTGAGGAGGGATATACCCGAACTCACTTTGGATTTTTTGCAGCAGCGGTATCATTGCCCACTTCTGCTGACTATATTCAGAAGCGATGGCATTTATTCGTGCTAGGTCAGCCTTTGTGATTGTCTTCGCTTTATTCATGAAGTTCCAGCCTTTCTATTCTCATATTAAGTAGCACGGGGGGCTTGTCCCCCATCCTTTTGTCGAGGACAAGCCTCGGCATTACAACTTCTCCCCTCAAGGGGGAGAAAATTTCTCTATTTTTACGCTGCATGCTTTCAGTGAAGGCGCTTTTGTTTCGGGATTTAAGACAATGTCGAATAGCTCATTAACCGGAGTCTCTGGGAATGAAACTGGCATAAAGAGCATCCCCTGACGCAGTGTATCGGTAATCTTGGCTATTGTAGTCACCTCGCCTACAGGTGAGATTACCTTGACCTTCTCACCATCAGTGATGGCAAGTTTTCTGGCGTCAGACTCACAAATTTCCACAAAAGCCTCCGGCGAGAATTTTTTCAATCGTAGAGACCTGGAGCTTCTGGAGCCAGTGCCGAAATGATAAAGAGTAGTCCCGGTGAGCAGAGTAAAGGGATAATCTGACTTTCTCTCCCCTGCTTGTGGAGTATATTTAATGGGGGAGAAACGGGCAAATCCCTTTAAGAGTTGCCTACCATAGGTGCGTCCTGTTTCCCCGTAGGCTAATTCATCCTGTCTTTCGAAATCAGTATAGTCTTCGTATGAAGGAACTAATTCCTCAATCTCACTCATAACATCCTGTAGAGAGGAATATGGCATCGGGGACCCCATTTTGTCAGCCAGCCGCAGGATTATCTCCCAGTCTGGCAGGCTTTCACCAATAGGCTTGATCGCTTTACGCACCCTGTTTACCCTGCCCTCAAAGTTAGTGAATGTCCCTTCTTTTTCGGCGAAGCTTGCGGCAGGTAGAACTACATTTGCCAGTTTGGCCGTCTCAGTAAGGAACATATCCTGTACCACCAGAAAATCGAGGGAAGATAGGACTTCTGTAATGAGTCTCGAATTTGGAAAGCTCAAGACAGGATTTTCTCCTACGATATACATGCCTTTAATCTTCCCCTTTTTTACCTGTTCCATAATCTCCAGGGTCGTTAGTCCAGGCTCAGCTGGCAAGCTTGCTCCCCAACGTTCTTCGAACATCCCCCTGGCCTGGGCATCCGTTACACTCTGATATCCAGGCAGAAATTTGGGCAGTGTTCCCATGTCGCAGGCGCCTTGTCCATTATTTTCTCTTTGTAGCGCATACACGCCACCCCCCTTACGCCCGATATTTCCCGTCAGTAACGCCAAATTTGCCAGGGCCCCTACACCATCAGTCCCTCCGGTATGCTGCGTGATTCCTGTGCCATAGACAATTGCCGCCCGGCTTGCCTCGGCGTATAATCGAGCGGCGGCACGAATCTCTTGACCTGTAATGCCAGTAGTCTTCTCGACGTACTCCAGGGTATACTTTTTCAAGCTTTCGTCAAAAGCTTCAAA
>CAZZAC010000090.1:0-3842 GCA_964652095.1 uncultured Dehalococcoidales bacterium
GTTCCCGCGGCATCATTGACAGAACATATTCACAGTGATAAATTAATTTACTTAGCAATTGAAAGGGAAGAGTGCTAAATGGCTTTAAGGGAAAGAAGAGAAACCGTTCTCAGGGTGATAATTGAAGATTATATCACTAGAGCAGTACCAGTAGCTTCAAATGCTATCGTGGAAAAGTATGGCTTGAAGGTAAGCCCGGCTACCATCCGCAATGATACAGCATACTTAGAACGAGAAGGATATGTTATGCACCCTCACCATTCAGCCGGAAGCGTACCTACTGATAAGGCTTACCGCTATTATGTGGAATTGATAGGGGAAGAGATTGAACTTCCTCGTGTTGAGCAGTATCTAATTCATCAGATATCCCAGGAAGCAAAAGAAGAGCTAGAACAATGGCTAAAAACGGTGGCAGCGCTTTTAGCGCGCCTTGTTCGCAACCTGGTAGTAATAACCACTCCCAAAGCGGTTCGCTGCCGCTTTAAGCATCTCGATTTGGTAGCCTTGCAGGATTTCATGGCTTTGCTGATCGTGGTTTTGTATGAAGCAAAAGTTAGACGACAGGTTTTATCTTTCAGTAGACAGGTTAGCCAGGATGAGCTAACGAAGCTAGCTAATAAGCTTACTTCTATTTATGCCGGGATGACCAGCAGCGAGATCTTGGCTAAAAAAGAGGGACTTTCTTCTGAAGAAAGGCAGCTGTCTGAATCTTTAGCAGAAATTATGGCTGCTGAAGACAAGTTAGAATATGGTGAGCCTTACCTTGAAGGACTGCGTTTGCTGCTGAGTCAACCAGAGTTTACCAACAGCCCTAGAATACTTGGAATTTTAGAAGTGCTGGAAGGGGAGGATTGGCTTAGAAATATGTTTTGCCAGGAATCCAGCAAGGGAGGAATAAAGGTAGTCATTGGTGAAGAAAACCCAGAGCCAGCATTACAGGACTTGAGCTTAATAGCCAGCCAGTATGGAGTACTTAATAAGGCCAGTGGCCTTGTGGGAGTGATTGGCCCCAAACGAATGGACTACGCTAAGGCTATTTCTTCGCTTAATTGCCTCTCAGCATTGCTGAGCAACTCAGTGGCGGAATACATCTAAAGGAGGTCCAACGTTGGCTGAGAGTGACGAGGTAGTTGAAACAGGAATTGAGCAAGTTGAGGATATAGAATCGTTACAGCAAGCTCTAGCTGAGGAGAAGGAAAAGGCAGAAAATTATTTGGCCAATTGGCAAAGAAGCCAGGCGGACCTCGAGAATTACATTAAACGCGCTGAGCAAGAGAAATCAGAGACAGTTGAGTTTGCCAATACAATACTTGTCTTGGACTTGCTACCTATCCTAGACGATTTTGAGAGAGCACTTGTTTCTCTGCCGGTTGAGCTTGATGAGCAAAATTGGACTGAAGGCATAAAACTCATCTATAATAAACTTAAGGCTACTTTAGAAACGCAAGGGCTGGCTGAAATTAAGGCCAAGGGAGAATACTTCGACCCCTACTTTCATGAAGCAGCAGGCCAGCTAGAGGGGGAGGAAGGCATAATCATAGAGGAAATTCGCAAAGGTTATAGATTTAGGGGCAAGCTGCTTCGTCCCAGCATGGTTATGGTAGGCACAGGTAAAAAGAATAAGACTCAAGAGGAAAGTTTAGAGGAGAGATAGTAATGGCTAAGACAGTAGGTATTGACCTGGGAACAACATTGAGCGAGGTTGCTGTTATAGAGGGTGGAAAACCGAAGCTTATCCCCAGCTCGGAAGGCTCTAACTTGTATCCTTCGGTAGTGGCAATAAGCAAGAACGGCGAGCGATTAGTAGGGCAAGTGGCTAAACGTCAGTCTATTGCTAACCCGGAAAACACTATTTACAGCATCAAACGCTTCGTGGGAAGAAAATGGGGGGAACCACTGGGAAGGGAATTGCCAGTGGAAGAGGATGCACGGCGTGTAACTTACAAGACAACTCACGGTCCTAATAACGAAGTCAAGGTAGTCATGGGTGGAAAAGAATACACTCCTCCGGAAATATCGGCAATGATATTACAAAAACTGAAAACCGATGCCGAAGCCTACCTTGGCGATAAAGTGACAGAAACAGTGATTACAGTGCCAGCTTATTTCAATGATAGCCAGCGCCAGGCAACCAAGGATGCCGGCGTGATCGCCGGATTGAATGTCCTTCGCATTATTAATGAGCCAACTGCTGCCGCCTTAGCTTACGGCGCAGATAAGAAGAAGGAAGGAACAATCGTAGTATACGATCTTGGTGGAGGCACCTTCGATATCTCTATCCTGGAGATAGGGGAAGGGACCTTCCAGGTCAAGTCTACTAGCGGTAATACCCACTTGGGTGGGGATGACCTCGACCAGTGTGTTATCGAATGGCTGTGTAATGAGTTCAAGCGGGATCAAGGAATCGACTTAAGGAACGACCGCATGGCAATGCAGCGTCTTAAGGAGGCAGCAGAACGAGCGAAGATTGAACTTTCTACGGTGCAACAGACTGAGATAAGCCTTCCTTTTATTACCGCTGATGCCTCGGGACCTAAACACCTTAATATCACCTTGACCCGCTCCAAGTTAGAACAACTGGTCATGGATTTGGTGGAGCAAACTCTTGAGTCCTGTCGCCACGCGCTAGAGGACGCTGGACTGACTTCAGGCCAGATTGACGAAGTCCTACTTGTCGGTGGCCAAACTAGAATGCCTTTAGTTCAAGAAAAGGTGAGACAGTTTTTCGGTAAGGAGCCATCGAAAGGAATCAACCCCGACGAGGTTGTGGCCATGGGGGCTGCCATTCAGGCTGGGGTGCTTAAGGGTGAAGTCGGAGAAGTTCTCCTTCTCGATGTCACTCCACTCACTCTAGGGATAGAAACGCTGGGAGGAGTAGCGACGCCGCTTATTTCGCGCAACACCACTATACCTACTTCAAAGAGCCAGATTTTCAGCACTGCTAGCGATAACCAGCCAAGCGTGGAAATACACGTTCTTCAAGGAGAACGCCCTATGGCAGCCGATAACCGAACGTTGGGGCGCTTTATACTTGATGGCATCCTACCGTCGCCGCGAGGTATGCCCCAGGTTGAGGTGACTTTCGATATAGATGCCAATGGCATCCTCAATGTTAGTGCTCGTGATAAGGGCACGGGGAAAGAACAAAAAATTACTATTACCGCCTCTAGTGGCTTGAACAAAGAGGAAGTGGAGAAGATGAGACGAGAGGCTGAGCAAAATGCTGCTGAGGATGCTAAACGTAAAGAGGAAATAGAGGTGCGCAATTCTGCTGACAGCTTGGCTTACACCGCAGAAAAAACTCTCCGTGACCACGGAGATAAGATACCCGCCGATGTAAAACAGGAAATAGATGCTAAGATAGCCAGTGTGAAGTCGGCTCTTCAAGGGCAGGACGTAAACGCCATTCGTAATGCTATGCAGGAGCTATCGCAGGCTACGCAGAAGGTTGGAGCATCGCTTTACCAGCAACCAGAGCAGCCACCACCTGGTGGAGAGGAACCCGGTGGAGAGGAACCCGGTGGAGGAGAAGAAGGCACGGTGGAAGGGGAGTTCCGCGAGGTCTAATCAATAAATATAAACACCTAATTCCCAGAAATTAGGAACATGAAATCGCATTTCTCCCAAGGAGCATGATGGTAACGTTTGAGCTAGAACAATTCGTCATAACTGCCGACAGAATCTGGCAAAAGGCACGAGAAGAAAAGCGGTTGACTCATAATCCCTCTGATGAGGAACTAAGAGGGCTTGTGGGAAAACAGCCGGGGGTTAGGAAAACAATATATGGAAACTTTGTCGCCCGAAGTGAGCCTACTTCCAGGTCAGCAATGTTCACCAAAAAC
>CAZZAC010000091.1:0-3831 GCA_964652095.1 uncultured Dehalococcoidales bacterium
CGATAATTTGTCGCACTTTATCTTCGTCAATTTCTTCATTACGATCAACAATGACTTCATTTGTACCTGGATCAACAATCTTGCTGGCCGCTAAGTAGCCAGTAATCCGGTTTTCAAACGGGGGAAGGGACACATCTGTAGTTTCCCGGGATATCCAAACCCCCTCGGTGGTACCACAATCTGTTTTAGTTACAATGACATCTTGGGCTATGTCGACAAGGCGCCTGGTAAGATAACCGCTATCTGATGTCCTCAAGGCAGTATCGGCTAACCCTTTACGAGCACCATGGGTAGAAATGAAATACTCCATGGGTGTCAGCCCATCACGCAGACTCGATTTAATGGGAAAATCTATTATCCTTCCTGAGGGATCGGTCATCAACCCGCGCATCCCTGCCATTTGTCTAATTTGAGAAATATTCCCCTTGGCACCCGACGTAGCCATCATGTAAACAGTACCATAAGGGTCTAGCGCCCGGGATATATCTTCAGCAATCTTGTCTGAAGCCTCCATCCACACTTGAACCGTGCTTTCATACTTTTCACCCTCAGTAATCAAGCCATGGTTAAGTTGATCCTCAATAAGGCCGACTTTCTCATCGGCTTCTTTAAGAAGCTTGAACCTCTCTGGAGGCTCTTCAATATCATTCATAGAGATGGAAACGCCCGACTTTGTAGCATAGTCAAACCCTAATTCCTTAAGTCTATCGAGGACGCTCGCAGTCCCTTCATTACCCAATAGACGAATGCAATCAGAGACTAATGTTCGTAAGGAAGCCTTATCTACTATTCTGTTGTAAAAGCGAAGTTGCGGAGGCAAGGCATCACTAAATATAATTCTGCCCACTGTAGTATTTATCCTCCCCCCATCTGAATGAAGCGAAGGATCTCCCACAACAATTTCGGCACCAAGTTCGATAATGCCAAGTTCGTAAGCTAACTTAGCCTCGTCAAAACTGCTGAAAAATTTCCCTTCCCCTTTGGCTCCGGGCTTCGAAATGGTAAGATAATAGCAGCCCAGAACCATATCCAGGGTGGGTGTTGTCGCAGGCTCACCAGAACTTGGTAGCAACATATTATAAGGACTAAGCATGTGCTCCCTGGCTTCCTTTACCGCAGCCCTGGACAATGGCACATGAACTGCCATTTGGTCGCCATCAAAATCGGCGTTAAAGGCGGTACAAACTAAGGGGTGGAGCTGAAAAGCATCGCCGTCGATTAACACGGGTTCAAAGGCTTGAATGCTAAGCCGATGCAATGTGGGAGCACGATTAAGCAATACAGGACGCTCCTTAACTACTTCATACAGTGCATCCCAAACCTCAGGGCTACCTTTTTCCACCAAGCGCCGGGCACTCTTCAGGTTATTGGCATACCCATTCATTATGAGTTTGTGCATAACCGAAGGCTTAAATAGCTCTAAAGCAACATAGCGTGGCAAACCACATTGATGAAGTTTGAGTTTAGGGCCAACAACAATGACCGAGCGACCGCTGTAGTCTACTCGCTTACCGAGAAGATTTTGCCGAAACCGTCCTTGCTTGCCCTTCAGGATGTCAGAAAGAGATTTCAAGGCATGCTTATTACCAGTGGTAACTGCGCGCCCTCTTCGGCCGTTGTCAATAAGAGCATCAACAGCTTCCTGCAACATGCGTTTCTCATTTCGGATAATTATTTCCGGCGCACCTAACTTCATAAGACGGCGGAGACGGTTGTTACGATTAATAACCCTCCGATAGAGGTCGTTAAGATCGCTAATAACAAAGCGACCGCCATCTAACTGAACTATAGGACGAAGCGCCGGAGGTAATACAGGAAGCACAGTTACAACCATCCACTCAGGCTTATTCCCACTGAGCTTAAAAGCTTCAACTAATTGCAGCCGTTGACTGACCCTTTTACGGTATCCTCCCGAGGTGCTACGGATTTGGTCACGAAGCTCCTGGTGCAAAGCATCCACATCAATTTGCTTCAACACCTGTAGAATAGCCTCAGCTCCCATGCCAGCTTCAAAAATATCACCATACTTATCTTTAAGTTTCCTGTATCCTTCTTCGTTAAGCAATTTTAGCCGCTGAAGACCTTCTATCTCTGCAATACTTGCCTTTAGCTCTTCTTTAAGTTTTTCCCTCTCTTCTACAAATCTGGCACGAAGCTGGTTTACCTCCTGTATCTTAAGCTCTTCCTCCAGGCCTTTGGCTTCCAATTCTTCGATTTTCTTGTTCAGGCATTCCTCTTGCTCAGCAATTTTTTGAACCACCTCTTCCTTAACTTGGCGAACCTTCTTCTGTTTGGCCTCCTCATCAACAGAGATGATTATATACCGAGCAAAATAGATGACGCCCTCCAAGTCTCGTGGAGAAAGATCAAGGAGCAGCCCGAGCCGACTAGGTACTAACTTAACAAACCAGATATGGGTAACTGGCGCAGCTAGTTCTATATGTCCTGTGCGTTCCCGGCGTACACTGGAATGAGCTACCTCAACACCACATTTATCACAAATAACTCCTTTATACCTTGCCTTTTTATATTTGCCACAGTGGCATTCAAAATCTTTAACAGGGCCGAAAATCTTCTCACAAAATAGACCATCTCTCTCTGGCTTCAAAGTGCGGTAATTTATCGTCTCCGCCTTAGTTATCTCACCATGAGACCAGCTCCTGATTTGTTCCGGTGAGGCAAGACTTATTCGAATACCATTAATGCCATCAAATTGAGACATTTTCCCCCTCGCTAAGTAGTTCAACAGCAAAACCTAAACTACGTAGCTCCATGAACAAAACCTTGGTCGATTCTGGAATACCGAGTTGTTGAATATCCTCGCCTTTAACAAGAGACTCATAAGCTTTAGCCCGTCCCATCACATCATCTGACTTTATTGTGAGCATCTCTTGAAGTGTATGAGCGGCGCCATGCGCTTCCAATGCCCATACCTCCATCTCACCAAACCTTTGACCACCAAACTGAGCTTTTCCTCCCAATGGTTGCTGGGTGATGAGCGAGTACGGACCGGTGGAACGAGCATGTACCTTATCACCAACAAGATGAATCAGTTTCATCATATAGATATTGCCCACAGTTATCGGCTTGTCAAATAGCTCGCCAGTTCTCCCATCTCGAAGTTCCATTTTGCCAAAAATAGGAGGATAGAGCTTTCGCTCTTTATAAACTTTTTGTACTGTCTGCTCTAAATCTTCATCACCGAGAGTTCTAAGTTGATGACTATCAGCTATGCCCAGTTCCTCAAGCCACAGACAGAGAGAGGCTTTCCTGGCCACACCTTCATGCTCTCCATCCATTATTTCCTTGGCATCAAAACCATGACGAGAAAGCCATTCTCCGACCTTTTTTAGATCAGTCCTGGCGTTTCCGGGGTCTTCAGGGCTAAAGTTAACAGCACCAGCTTTCCAAGCTATCCAGGTCTTGGCTAAGGCATCCTCAATAGTCAGGGCATCAGCTCCATCAAAAATAGGATTAATAGCCTTAAAACCTAGTGTCTGAGCTGCCCAACCCAAATGAGCCTCCAAAACCTGCCCAATGTTCATACGGGAGGGAACACCGAGAGGATTAAGGATAATATCTACAGGCGTGCCATCCGGCAAAAATGGCATGTCTTCCTCAGGCAATATGATAGAAATGACCCCTTTATTGCCGTGTCTCCCTGACATTTTATCTCCCACCGAGATTTTGCGCTTTTGAGCAACCCACACTTGTACGAGATTGTTCACCCCAGCAGGTAATTCATCATGGTTGTCACGAGAAAAGACTTTAGTCCGGATCACCCTTCCCCACTCTCCTGATGGCATTCTGAGAGAGCTATCTTTCACCTCC
>CAZZAC010000092.1:0-3706 GCA_964652095.1 uncultured Dehalococcoidales bacterium
ACTGGTGTCTCCAGGTCAGCCTGAATGTCACGGCAAACTGGTACCAAATTGCCATACTTCTTCAGTTGGCGAACCTCTTCCAGTGTTGGATAATACATATCACCTCACAATAAAAAAACCTCTCGCCAAGGGGCGAGAGGTTTAACCTTCGCGGTGCCACCCTTTTTCGGCCTTTTCGGCCATCTCTTTTCAGGTACAGCCTAATTTGGCGATACCCTGGACTTTGATAACGCTGCCCCTGCGGCAAAGCCTACTGGGTGTTAACCTTTCGGTTTGCGGCTCCCAGGTCCATTCCAGCCTCGCGCAAGTATCGGCTCACACCTTCCCCGACTCTCTGAACTCCGCCTTAAGCTGTACTAGTCCTGTTCTCAGCCTTTTCCCATATTTAATTATTTAAAATATAAACCTTGTCCTTTAGTTTGTCAACAAAGTGATTTAAATGGGGCCTAATTTGCTAAATTTTGCAAGTAAAAAGTGGGCCATTGTGGACTCGAACCACAGGCCCCGGTCTTATCAGAACCGTGGTAAACCTCTTAATACTATAACCAAAATATCTCATAAATCCTCTTACCAACTCCTACGGAAATTTGTTCTTTTTCCCGCACGTCGGGCACTGAAACACAAGATTCTTAATCTGCCCTAGGCGCATCTTCTCTGCTAGAACAGCTTCGCAGTGACCGCATATGTAGTCAATCTCTCCATTACCCCTAACAAAAGGGGCAGCCTTAGACTTTCTTACCGGTGGAGTTCCCTCAGAAGATCCAGGAACAATCTCTAACTTTATTTTCATCATATTCTGTAACCTCCCATGCTAACTCTTGCTAAACTTTTGCCATTTTATCCTCTTACACCGCACTAAACAACTCTGACCCCCCTTAGACCTTGCGTCTCAAAATGTTCTAAAGTGGGATTATAATCAAGACATATAACTTATATACTTATATCTTCTCTTCTCTTGCAGTGGCATGTCGCAAACGACCGCCACCGCCTCTCGCTTTGCATCACAATGACCTAGAAGGCACTCCAGAGACCCTACAAAACTCATCATCCACCCTCAACATATATCTTTTACCCCGTCCACATTTCTCACCCAAAACTCCTCCGATTCGATAAACTACTTAAGTTCTTTCTCGTGAAATCTCATAAATCCATAATGCCAGTCCACAACTGAACACTAGAATTCCTATCGACAATAGAAGACTAGACCGCCTCCAATCGTAATCTATAGCTTCCTCCAACACACTAATTCCGGCCTCAATCCACACTACACGTGCTTCAATTGCTCCCATTGAAGCCTCAATCGCCGCTCCTTGTGCTTCAACTTCCTCTAATACTATTTCAATCTCTTGAATTCTCGCCCTTGCTCTGTTTATCTCCTCTTCTGTACCTTCCGAACTCATTACCTTTTCCCTGAGTTCGAGGGCTTCAGACCTCAACTTCACCGCATCACCCAGCACTTCGCCCCACCTATCACCCATATCTGCCAATCTAAGTCTTACGTCCCCCAAAGGACCTTTAGTCTCATTTAACCTTTCCAGGAGCTCAAGGCTAATACCCTGCGCAACAACCGCCGACACCAGAAGACCTAAACCAATGCCAACAAATATAGGAGACTTTAAAGCCCTCGCACTTCCGGTGAAGAACTTCCATCCTCTCTTTATATTGTCCACCAAGCCCCCACCACCTCTAACACGACACAACTTTCCGCAAAGCACCAGCCTTTTCCTCATCTTAGTAGCCAAACTATTTGAAGACAACTATTACAGGAGCTATCTTTCCCCTATTCCTCCCTTCTCTACGAACCGTGCGCCTGCTAAAGTCAATCAAGCTCACAATTCAAAATGCGAACAACTTCTTTCTTAATCTCTTATACTCCTCGCTCCTATATACGTAATTAAAACCTACTTTCTGCTTCGAGCCAAAAAGGTTCACGTCTATTTCCCTTATTTGACGGAACAATGCACGCTTAGGATGACCATAAATAATCTCAAAATGTATCAACATGCTACACGGGTAATTATCGGGCTTTAATACTTCCGGCAATCTGTACGTCCCTGGGCTCCTGCCAGACAATACTGTCCCCTTCAGTCCTCTATCATGTGATATTTCCCGTATCCCGTTTATTTCCACATAATATCTATCCCCATCGAATTTATAATCCAACGGTTTATCTAGGGCATTCGACATTTCTAACATAAATCGAATAATTTCATCATCTTGAACTAACTTCAACCCGTCTAATGACAGCGAATATTTATAAGATTCTTCCGTTGTGTAGATGCGCCACCATAATTGTCCAATAACACTCGCCGAAGCCCCCGCAAATAATATAAAGCCCCACGCCAGGATACCCAAACCGAAAGGACCAACCGGTGTTTCAGAGGCTTCAACAGCATTGAAATATACCCCAATCGCCCCCATTACAAGCCCTCCAATTCCGACAACAGACTGGACTGTCCTATATAATATCTTCCAGAACATACCTGTATTCTATCACGTGTCCACATCTTATATGAGATTCAAACCTTTCTCGCTCCAACAACTTACTGACCCGAAAGCTCAACTTCTGCAAACGCTTTACATGCAGCTTCAAGCCATCATCGCTAAAGCCCACATTCCCTCCTTCAAACCACAAGCCACTCGTAATCAACTCTCCGTTCTCGTTAGGTCGCCCGAAATAATCTTACGACTCGCGCCCTAAGTAAGAACAGCCTAAATCAACTTACAGACGAACTGGTTCAGAACAACATACTCCGCTACGCTCTTACACTACGACCAAAAAGACATCACCTCCAAGCTCCCCGCCTTCTAAAACCAACACAGCACCTAAATACCCTCTGCCCAAACCGGCAAAAACGGATGAACCTCAAAAATACTCCTATCTATTTTGTCCTGCTCGCACCTGGCGTAAATCACCAACATCCCAAATTCACCTTTCAGGCTACTATCAGACCACCTCATAAACCTAACGATATTTAGAGCCGAGACACCACGCAAAGCAAGCTCAGTAGCTAACGCACGCCTTATTGAATGCCACCCATAACCTCTAGTCACCTCCAAGCCAACCTTGCTCATAATATTTTGAAAAACCCTAGTCATATACCTCACATCGCTACATCCCCGATACCCCTTCATGTAATCCTTGATTGCACCCGGGATTATCTGAAAGATTGACTCACCACCCTTCGCCCCGTTCACTTTGACAACGCCACCGCGTACTTCTAATGTTCCTATCTCCTCACGCCTCAGACCATATACAGACGCAGCAGCAAGGAAACTTAGCTCACGCTCATTACAAACCTTTCTGGCCCTACTTATGATATGAACAACCTGGTCCGCAGTAAACAAAGGACGGTTTACCTCACTACTCTTGACCTTTGGCATAGCCAACCGAGGAAAACCGCCATCCCAATTCTGAATCTGGCACAACAACCGCAACGCTTTTAACCGCGCATTGATAGAGCTTTGCTTCATACCCTCTTGCCGAAGCTCAGCAACGAACTTCACAACATCAGCTCTATTATATGAATCCTTGACGCCGCAGCAGGCTTCAAACCTCTGGACCAACGAACGCCACCGCCTGGCAGTCTCAACCTGCCTACCCCTGGCTATGAGATCATGATAGACTAACTGTGAATTAGGGGAAATAGAAAGTGGGCCATTGTGGACTCGAACCACAGACCCCGGTCTTATCAGGACCGTGCTC
>CAZZAC010000093.1:0-3582 GCA_964652095.1 uncultured Dehalococcoidales bacterium
AAACTTTGTCGCCCGAAGTGAGCCTACTTCCAGGTCAGCAATGTTCACCAAAAACGGTGTTGACCATCCCTTTGGCGAGGATGAACTAAAGCTGTTAGCTCAGTGTGAAAAGGCTTTGGGCAGGGAAAGATTGATTTCCATAGACAGCATTGTGGGCAATAATAATAGTGACACCACGGTCAGGTTAATTGTTCCTGAGCGGTTTGCCCATGTTGCCTGCGGAGGCAAGAACCTTTTTATACCCCCAAAGGGAGAAGTCAATAAGCCAACCTACTACATCTTATTCTTCGCTGACGAGGCTTTTGAAACTAACCACTCAAAGCCGCTCCCCGAGAAAGATATCACTATCAGATTGGCTATGCTGGATGACGGAAGGTTTGTCAAGGTAATTAGGAATGGTAACTACATAGGTGAATATAAGAAGGGGGTTTTCGCTGCCGAGGATTGGGTAGCTAAGACGAGACGGGGAGGCATCTTCTTGCATGCTGGGTGTAGAGAGGATTACCTCCAATCAGCACACGGGGATTATCGAATGGCGAGGACGTTACTTGTGGCATTAAGTGCCAACGGGAAAACCACTACGACCTCTAGAATCCTAGCCAGAAAAAGGCAGGAGAAGTCCTGGCTTATTCAGGATGATGGAGGGACTCTCATGCCTGATGGTTCCTTTCATGGCTTTGAAGCCGGGGGAATATTTGTAAAAACAGAGGGTGTGAACCCCGGGGAGCAAACCGAAATATTTTACGGACTGTTGAAACCGGAAACTGTCTGCGAGAATGTTTACGTAACCGAAGACGGAGATTTTGACCTTTTCAATTTCGAAAGAACATCCAATGGCAGAGCAGTGGTATTAAGAAGAGATTTTATGCATGCCAGTTCCTATATCGATGTGGATAGGATTGACAATCTGATTCTTATCACCAGGGGGCCACTGATTCCGGCAATATCAAAGCTAACCCGGGAGCAAGCAGCAGCCTTGATGGTTCTGGGACAGGCAATGGAATCCTCGGCTGGTGACCCGACCCAGGCAGGGAAAATCAGGAGGGAATTTTTCTACGACCCCTTTGTCGCCGGAGACCTGGCCGAGCATGCTAATATATTTTATGAGATAATAAAAGGTATTCCCCACCTAAATTACTATTTGATAAATACCGGAGGAATAGGGGAAGGGGAATATTACAAAGATATAAGATTGGAATTTACCATGGCAATACTCGATTCTTTGCTGAGAGGAGGTTTAGAAGATTGGGTAGATTCCCCCACAGGCTTTAAGGTGCCTAGGGCGATAAGATATGTAGATGATATTTACTTGCATCCTGAGAAACTTTACTCCACAATTGAATTTGAAGAAAAGCAGAGGAAACTTAACAAAATTAGATACGAATCAGTGAAAGAACTCGGAGACTCCTTACATCCTGATATAAGAAAGGTTTTGAGCAAGCCCAACGTCGCATAGTAGAACTGCAAGTCTCATGCGGTTCGTGTGGAATTTTGGTCTAGAATAGCTGTAAATCATACGGAGGACAAGAAGTGGTAGAGTTCGCTGAACTTTATGAAAGGTTAAAGAAGGAGAAAGCAGAGCTGTTAGAGAAGCTGGAACAGTTGAGAACTCTCGGTCAACCATCGGCAGAGAGGAAGGAAGGCAGCCCATTTGGCAAAAGGGAAGAGGAAGCCGATGAAGCCTCCGAACTAGAGAAAAGACTGGCCTTGGAAGAAAGGCTGGGAGAGTCTCTTAATGAGGTTGAGCATGCCTTACAAAAATATGAAGCCGGCACTTATGGATTGTGCGATTCCTGTGGGCAAGCTATAGAGCAAGCTCGCCTTGAGGCTATACCTCAAGCAAGCTTATGTCTGAGCTGTAAGGCTCAGCAGGCAAAGGAAACAAAAGGGGCAAGATAAAGGGCGCTCGACTGTGTTGTGACCCGACAAAATCGGCGACTTTATTGTGGACAAAGATAATTCGAAACTACCTTTGCGTGACAGCGTTAAGAAAGCAACAGTATGTCTCATCGTTATTGCTTTGGTAAGCGCTTCAGATCAATTGAGCAAGCTATGGGTCAGAGCTCACTTAGCACCTGGGGAATCGCTCCCCATAACTGACCGCTTAAGTTTGATCAATATTGAAAATACGGGCTCTGCTTTTGGTTTACTTGCCAATCAAACCTTTCTTATCATCACTATTAGCATAGCTGGTTTGCTCTTTATCTTGCTGTTTCTTCGTTACTTATCCCCAGCTACTACCTTGAGCATAGTATCTATCGGTTTGATTATGGGTGGTGCTGTCGGTAATCTTATAGACCGCCTCCGTTTTGGTTATGTCACTGACTTCATTTACTTCCGTTTGTGGGGCAACTTCCATTGGCCTGCCTTCAACATCGCTGACGCAGCTATAACGGTGGGTGTCTTTGTTCTCATTTATTCCTTTTATAGGTCGGGGATATTTAGAAAAGCACATGAACACAACCACAGACCCCAAAATTAAGACATTGCAATTCAACTCACCTGTTCCTGACATCCGCCTTGATAAGTATTTAACCCAAATTCTTCCACAATTCTCGCGCGCTTATTTACAGAAATTAATTGGGCAAGGTTATATTCTGGTCAACGGGCAAAGGACAAAGGCGAACCAGAGATTAAGCAAGGTCGATAGGATAACGGTCGAGCTTCCTCCCCTACCTGTCCATCCTTTAGCTGAACCAATCCCTTTAACTATAATTTATGAAGATGAAGACATATTGGTCATAGATAAACCCGCCGGATTGACAGTTCATCCTGCCCCGGGGCATCCCAGCCATACTTTAGTCAATGCTGTCTTAGCTCATTGCCCCGGTCTGGCCACGAGCAACGAGGTAATGCGCCCAGGCATAGTTCACAGACTAGATAAAGATACATCGGGGCTCATAGTCATTGCCAAAAACGACTTTGCCCGGGAATATTTAGCCGCACAGTTCAAAAGCCGCACTGTGACCAAAGGATATCTTGTCCTTGTTAAAGGAAGATTATCCCCGGAGCAGGGGATCATTGAAGCACCTATCGGGCGAGACCCCCATAGTAGACGAAGAATGGCGATAGTAGAAGCAGGAAAAGAGGCTACTACCCAATATCAAGTCCGAAAATACCTGGATACCTACACTTTAGTCGAAGTCACCCCCCTAACGGGGCGCACACATCAAATCAGAATACACCTGTCAGCTATCGGCTGTCCGGTTATCGGTGACCCCACTTATGGAATAAAATCGGCTCATCTTAACAGGCAATTTATTCATGCCTATCGCCTTGGCTTTCGTCTACCATCAACTAAGCAATACCAGGAATTCACCTCGCCCTTACCTATGGACTTGGAGCAAGTTTTGGAGTACTTAGCACAAAACGCCTAAAAGGCTTGTGGAAACATGATAGAAAATCCTGTAATTGTCATAGCTTCTTTATGCCGCTTCCCTACCGTGCAGGTACAGGTCATAATTGCCCTCTTGAAGCGCAGGTCCGAATCACTGGTCATATGAACGAAGACAGAGGCTTGATTTTTAGCTTGTCTCACAGCATACTGAAGTGGGCCGAAATGAGGTTAGCAGGAAGAAGAGA
>CAZZAC010000094.1:0-3305 GCA_964652095.1 uncultured Dehalococcoidales bacterium
ATCTGTTGCCAACGGTAAGCACCTGCCAACCTTTTGCCAGTAACTTAGCTTGCATCTCCGTAATGAACTCCGACTCATCATCCACCAGCAGAATTTTAGTGTTCCTTTCCATATTTCACCCCCTTGCTAAATACACATTTTTAGGAGTTTGTTTTAGCCTGCTACTCTAAATTATAATGCCCGGTCTACTGAAGGAATAGAGGTGTTTACCCCAGAAGGTAGGGAAATATCACCGCAATTTTCTGCAGTTAATCGCTCATTTATGTGGATAACGCTTCCCATTAGCGGGGTGTGGGAAATAAGCGGTGCCGTGAAGACTACGAGGCAATAATCTCAGACGACGATAATGCCCTTGCGCAGGGCATATTTGAACAGGTCAAGGCGGTTGTGAATATCCAGCTTTGCCATCAGGTTAGTCTTGTGTCTTTCTACAGTTTTGGGACTAATGACCAGCATTCGGGCTATCTCACGAGTAGAGTGCCCTTCTGCTAGCAATTTTAGTATTTCTCTCTCTCGGTTGGTCAGTTGTTCAGAGATGTCCTTGCTTTTTCCTACTCTGGCTATCTGTCGATAGTCTTCGACCAAGAGTCTGGCTATGGATGGAGATAGGAAAGAATCCCCGCGGTACACAGACCGAATGGCTGAGGTAAGCTCTGAGGATGCCGCTACTTTACTGATAAAACCGCTGGCCCCAGCTTCAATAACGGGTAATACATATTCCCTGTCTTCGTATTGGGTCAGTACTATCACCTTTATCCCCGGGAACTCTTTACGTATTCGGCGAGTTGCTTCCAGTCCATCCATAAGAGGCATGACTATGTCCATAAGCACTATGTCAGGCGAGAGCTTGGTAACCATTTCCAGCGCTTCCCTGCCATTGGTGGCCACGCCTACTGCCTCTATATCCCCGGTAAGAGCAAGCAAGGCACAGATACCATCACGCACGATGGCATGGTCGTCAGTTACCAGTACTTTTATTTTCGCCATATCTAATGTCTTGACCTATTGGAATCCTGGCCCAAACCGTAGCTCCTGCTCCAATCTTGGACTCAATACCGCTGGTGCCGCCAAGGAAGCCGATCCTCTCTCTCATACTGAATAATCCACGGCCTCGCCCACTTTCCTCCACATCGGTGATTTTGGAAACATCAAATCCTTGCCCGTCATCGCTAATACTTAGCGAGAACTCATCTGGTTGATATACCAGCACTATGGAAGCATTCTTTGCTTTAGAATGCTCGGCAATGTTGCCAATGGCTCCCTGAAAAACGCGGAAAAGAGCAGCTTCTACATCAGGGGGAAACCGCATCTCAGTCCCTTTAACCTCCGTTGTTACGTTAATGTTTAAGGGCTGAAGCCTATTCTTGGCATGCTGGCGAACAGCAGCGACTAACCCCAGCGTATCCAATACAGCAGGGTGGAGATTGGAAATTACCCTACTTACTTCCTTATGTACCTGCACTGTCAGCGATTGGACTTTCTTCAGGCTAGCAATGAATTTATCATCTTGATCACCAGACTTCGCGGACATTTCTATCAGCGCTTCTAGCTGAAGTGCTATCCCAGAGAGTGCTTGACTGGTCTCATCGTGTAACTCACGGGCAATCCTCCTCCGTTCCTCCTCCTCTGCTACAAGATTCTGTCGTGCAAGTTTGCGTAATCTTTCCCGTGCTTTTCTCAGCCGCTCGTGCAGTCCTGCCTGCTCGATGGCTATGCCAAGTTGGTCCCCAATCGAGTGCAAGAGATGCACATCTTCTTTGGTGAAGTGATGTGGCACATGGCTAGCAACGTTGAGCACTCCTAGAACGTTATCTTTCGCTCGGAGAGGGACGCTTATGAATGCCATTAGACCTTCTAAACTTATCAAATCAAGCCGGGCAGCGTTTGGTTCTGAAGAGATATCCTCCAGTAGCACTGCCCTGCCGCTTTGAGCTACTTTTCCTGCAATTCCCTCACCAAGCTTAAGATGCATCTCTTCAGCATATTTGGCAGACAGGCCGTGATAAACACGGTAGGATAGCGTCTGCCCCGACTCATCCAGGAGCATTATTCCTCCAACACTTCCGTTCACGATGTTGAGCACATTATCCAAGCCAATCCTAAGAATAGCATCCAACTCATGCAGACCGCTGATTGCCGCCGAGACTCGACTCAAAGCCACAAGGTCATGATAATATTTCTCAGCTTTGCTACCCTGATCAGATAGATTTAAATCAGAACTAGCTGGACCGGCGGCTTTATTAACTCCCTTAGCTTCTTTCATTGTCAATTACTTCACCAAAGTAGCCTTAGATTTTCAAGAACCAGCAAGGTAACTCACAAGGTTTTCCACCACGAACAAAGATACTTTCCCTCCGAATAAGCCTATACAAAATCATGACCTTTTGCAACCTCTTGTGTTTGCTACAATTAAGCAATGCATTGTTTTCTTTCCCAAGATAGTGGAATCATCCCTGGCATCGCCAGGCGATGTAAAGCATGATGGGGTTAAATGAATTAGGCCGCCCCAGCATTTTAAAACATCGCCTATTGTTTGTTATTGGCGGAGAGGGTGGGATTCGAACCCACGGTCGGGAAACCCGACACACGCTCTCCAGGCGTGCCTGTTAGACCACTCCAGCACCTCTCCGCGGAGAGGGTGGGATTCGAACCCACGCTCCGATATAATCGGAGACCGCTTTTCGAGAGCGGCACCATCAACCACTCGGTCACCTCTCCTTGATTACGTAGCCAATTATATCATACAGGGCATCTTTGGCTGGACGATGCTTGGCAGGCTTTCCTCCTATGTAGTATGATTGCTCTACTTTGCTTAGTTTCGGGAGCCGCCTTTGATTTGCGAGTGGTATTCTGGGGACATGATACCTAATTTGTAGTCGGCCTAATTGATGTAGTATCCCTGGAATTCGAACGAGTCAAGAAAATGAAAACAAAGAAGACTGATGATTCTTTGTGGTGAAGTCAAGACGAGGGAAGATAGGTGGAGACAGACTTTGACCTCCTGCCCAAGTGGTTATGGTGATAAAATCTAAAGTCGGAGGTGAAATGAAAAAGGTAGTGGCTAGCATCGAAGACTATCTCAAACCCACAGCAACAATTGACTGTGACAACCAGTTGATAAGAGAGAAAGCATGGAATCTAACAAAAGGTACCAATGATACTGCAGCCAAAGCAAAAAATCTCTTCTACTGGGTAAGGGATGAGATTGAATATAATCCTCTTGTGCCACTTGAGATCTTTGAAAACTATCGGGCAAGTGAGACAGTGAAGAGAAGAGAGGGATTTTGTGTCGAGAAGGCTGCCGT
>CAZZAC010000095.1:0-3237 GCA_964652095.1 uncultured Dehalococcoidales bacterium
ACAAAACCATCCAACTGGTGAAACAAGTTACCTCCCAAAACCATCAGTAAGAAGCATTTTGCAGTCTTTCATCCAGGATGATAGCATTTTAAGAACTGAGGGCGTTCCCTCTGTGCCATTGCGAAGCGCACAAAGTGCCGAAGTAATTCCCAAAAACTGACTGCTGTACTCTAATGTAGTCAATTCAAGGAGGCTTGTTATGCGAATAGCTGTGCTTGCCGATACTCATGTAAACCTGCTTGAACACTTTCCTAAAAAGATAATTGATGCCATCTCCACGGTAGATTTGATAATCCACGCTGGAGATTTCACCGATGTACAGGTGCTCAAGGAATTGAAACGATTAAGGGAGGTAAAAGCAGTCCATGGTAATATGGATTCAAGGGAGTTAAAGACTGTACTCCCGGTTAAGGAAATAGTTGAAATAGGAAATAAACGAATCGGTATAACTCATGGCTCAGGCGGTCCTTGGGGAATAGAAGAGAGAGTAAGGAAAATGTTTGAGTCAGACCGGATTGACATTATCGTCTATGGCCATTCTCACCGATCCCAAAACAAGGTCATCAATGATATTCTTTTTTTCAATCCCGGCAAGGCCACAGATTCTTTTGGCATCCTCACTATTGATGGAGAGGCCAAAGGAGAAATAATCAGCTCTCGATGATGATTGTTTACCGTTTTATCACGATGGAGCCGTAGCCGACCACTCGGGAGAAATCGCCACTCGTGTCTCCGCTGGTGGCATATTTCAATAAACTTGCCTTTTTGGCTTTCATTTCTTTGGCTGCGACAATAGCCGAAGCAATCGGGCCATACCCGCACATGGTGCAATTAAGGCTCTCACAGCGCTTGTATAGCTCTTCCTCATCAAGAGCAACTATGGCCTCTATCACAGAGCTATCCTTTTCCATAGCTACAGAGTGAGGTTCATAATGTGTGAAATCACTGCTGGCGATAATTATTAAGTTATCGCCTGCCTGGGAAATAGCCTTGCCCACCGTCCGAGCTGTTTCTATGTCTTGAGCCAGCATAGTTATGGGCACAATTTTTACCTTCTTATAGAGGTGTTGAAGCCAGGGTAATTGCACTTCAATACTGTGCTCATGTATATGGGCTGTCTCGTCTGCTTTGATTACCTCCCCCAACAGCCTTTGGGCAAGTTCTTTGTTTATTTCTACCTCACCCAAGGGTGTGTTCCAGCCAGCTCCTGCCCATAGAGAAACAGGATACCCATACCCGGTGTGGTTAGGACCAAGTATCACTGCGGTATCGAATATTCCATCATCAGCAAGCTCCTTATAGGCATGGGCTGCTACTGGCCCCGAGTAATAATAGCCAGCGTGGGGGGCAACGATAGCCACAATCTCCCTCAGCCCTTTGCTATTCACCCGGGGTATAGCTCCCGGTCCAAGCTCATGTTTGTAGCACCATTCAATTTGTTCTTCTAATTCTCTGGCAGAGCCAGCATAAAACATACCAGAAACAGCAGGTTTTCTTATCTTCATGAGACACCCCCGCAAAGCACGACTACCCTTTAGGTGCTTTTTTCGTCCTTTTCCTGGTCTTTTTCTCGACCTTCCCAGCTTCTCCCTTGGTCTTCCCTTTGCTCTCCTTTGCGAGCTTCTCTGTCCTCAGCCCGGCTTGGTCACGGTACCAGCGGTGTATCTCGTCCAGAGCTGGTGGGAAGATACTGAACACCTCTATATCACTAGGAAATTGCACCGAGTGTTCCTCTCTAATGAACAGAAGCCCAGCCTCATCGTCTCTAAGCGTCTCGCTTATCTTTTTAGCCATAAATTCATTTCTCTTCCTTGCCGCCTCAACATAGAATTCAGAAACTTTGCTTGCCACCTTATCGCTTATAAAGCCAAGCATCAGGCATCTCTGCCAGTCCATGACCTCTTCAAACAATTCCTCCTCTTCAACTGTCTCAAAGATAGCGCCATTATCACACTGAGTTTTAGCAATTTGATAACTGCCTGGACTCAGCCTCTCCATGGCCTTCATACCATCCTCACCAGATTGAAAGATTGATTCGTGGTAAACCCGGTTTACCCTCCCGATCTTCGACGCTAAATTGGTTAGCTGTTCTGCTACCTGTTGCCAATAACGACTGCATTTTTCTTTATATTCATCAAGGGCTTCCTCGCCGGAATATACAAGTGGGACGAGGTAAAGCTTCTTTCCCTGTTTGAAGCGCTCAGCTTCAAGCCTCTCTATTTTGCCTAATTGCTCTGGCATAGATATTTAGCTCCCAAAAAAGAAGTCCTCCAAAACCTCAGTATACTTTATATCGAGATGGGCTTAAGTGGAAAGGAAAAAGGCAAGCTTTTCATGGGTACTACTCATCAGGCTCTCCTTCTTTTCCCCAGTTCTGCATCATCTTCTTGATCTGCTGGGCAAGTTTGGGATCCTCCTTGAGACGCTGAGTAAATACAGGGCAGCTCTGAAGAATCATCTCTTGACTCATAGAGGCCATGTTTTCCATAATCTGGTCTAGTTCGCTTTTGGCTTGTTCCGGTAAATTTGTCCCCTGCATCGCTATTCTGAACTGCGCTATATCCTCAATGCTAACCTGAACTGGAGTCAGGCAATTTTTATACCAGGAACATTCCTTACATCTAACAAGCGCCGTGACTTCGTCTAAAATATCACCCATTTTTAGTCCTCCTGGGTAATGTAATTTTAGCACTTTTCCTTGATACAAAGGAAATCAAATTCCTTGAGACTGGTTATTAATGACAGCCTCTTCTGTCCTTGCGAGTCCCGATTTATCGGGACGAAGCAATCTCAGCATAAACCCTCTTTTGTCATTGCGAGGCACAACAGTGCCGAAGCAATCTAGGTGGACTTTGGGGCATGAAGGACGTGCCCTGAGCGAAAGTGAGATTCTCCGTCACGACAGGTCGAGGCTCAGAATGACAAAAGGTATGTAGGGTCGGGGCTTGTCCCCGACCTCATCCCTGTGGGCTAGTTCAGATAGATGGGTGACACTTTATATGTTTGTAACGTTGGGTAGTAATCTCCTGTGTCATTGCGAGCCCCGACTTGTTGGGGCGTGGCAATCTGTATCCCCAGCAGCCCCACAAGATCGCGGAGCCTGTTCCGAAGCGTAAGCGAAGAATCTCGTTCCTCGCAATGACAAAAAAAGTGTCACTAATCATATGAACGAGTACACTCTGTGCGGAGGCTGAGATACATGGGTAACACTCATGGTATGTTTAGTGGTAATAACTT
>CAZZAC010000096.1:0-3158 GCA_964652095.1 uncultured Dehalococcoidales bacterium
CCACAATTTCAATCCTTCTACTTTGGTTATTATCACCTCCTCTCCGGGTTCTATTTTACTACCTTCGGCTATGGCTGTCCATAACTCTCCTTCAGCCAGAACCGTGCCCTTGGGGTTGAGGGTCGTTTGCACCACAGCTTCCTTCCCTATCATCTCCTCTACACCAGCCGAGAGTTTTAGCCTCTGGCCTTTTACGATGGCATAAATAACGAAAATGATAAAAGCGACGGCAAAAACTATGGCTACGATAATTGGGCCAGTCATTTCGAAATCCATAAAATCCATAAATGTCACCTTCCTATTCTTTTGATTTCTTTGCCACCCATAATTTCAATTCTTCCACTTTGGTTATTATCACTTCCTCACCCGGTGCTACTCTGCCGCCTTCCGATGCCGCCGTCCATAATTCTCCCTGGGTTAAAACCGTGCCCGTAGGGTCGAGGGGTGTTTTGGCTATGGCCGTTTTCCCTATCATTCCCTCAGCCCCGGTGGCCTTGCGCCGCCTTTGCCCGCGGATAATGGCACCGATGACAAAGATAGCGAAAGCGGTGATGCCGGCCGTAACCCCGGCAATTAGCCCTCTATTTATCTCTATGCCAGGGCTGTGGCTGAACAATATCAGCGAGCCAATAACCATCGAGACTATACCTCCGGCTGTCAATAACCCAAAACTGGTGGTGAAGTACTCGGCGATAAAAAGTCCCACGGCAAGTAAAATGAGTGCCAGGCCTCCCCAGTAAGCATTAAGCACACCCAGGGAGTAAAACGCCAGGAATAAGCTGATGCCACCAGCGACCCCGGGAAAAACCAGCCCCGGGTTGGAAATCTCAGTAATTAACCCTATGGTAGCCAGGGTAAAGAGGATGTAGGCAATGTTGGGGTCGCTGAGGGTTTGCAAGAATTTTTCAATGGCATTCATTTCGTTTCTAGTTGAACCATAGTTCGTAGTATCAATGATAACTTCCTCGCCACTTGCTAAAGTAACTTTCCAGCCATTGATTTGGGAAATAAGGCTTTCTAAATTATCAGCTCGCAGGTCGATAAGGTTATATCCCAGGGCATCAACATCGGTGAATGATTTGCTTTCCGTAACTGCCAGCTCGGCTTCTTCCATATTCCGGCCACGCTCCTCAGCTATCGTTTTCATCCATTTAGCTGAGAACTCGACTATTTTTTTCATTTGGTCTTCTGGTATTTCCTCTCCTCCAGCAGATACAGGATGGGCAGCGCCGATAGTCGTGCCCGGCGTCATCGCCGCTATATGAGCAGATAGAGTAATGAAGGTTCCCGCTGAGGCAGCCCAGGCACTTTTGGGTGAGACGTAAACCACGATGGGCACGTCGGCATTCATAATCCTTTTGACTATCTTATCGGTTGAGTCAAGAAGCCCACCGGGGGTATCTAGCTCAATTATGCAGACAGTAGCGCCATCCTTCTCCGCCTGGCTGATACCCCGATCGATATAGTCAGCTATCACGGGCACAATGGTGCCATCCACGGTGAGGACTTCCACGGTAGTAGGGCTGGCGGCAGCGATCAGGCTGCCTCCCAGACCCGCAGCTACGGGAATCACAAGCACAGCAAGGAAAAAAAGCTTAAGCCCGGTTCTAAGCATCTCGCATTAACCCCAAGTTAATTATAAACTAAGCAATTAAAAGCAACAAATATTTTTCAATTTCATCATTGAAGCTAGATACAGCTTAGTGTAGAATAGGCTAAGGATGAAGAACCAAAAATGTAAGGGGATGCAGGACTTGCTCCCCGAGGATATGTTGCGCTTTCGCCGTATTGAAGATGTCTTCCGGACTTGTTGTCGTAACTGGGGCTATCAGGAGGTGAGAACGCCAACCTTAGAATACCTCTATTTGTTTACAGCTACGGGAACACTTACTCCGAGCATGTTAAGCAAGGTATATTCCTTTCTCGATTGGGATGGCTGGAGTGGTGAGCGGGTCGTCTTGAGGCCAGATGGCACTATTCCTGTAGCCAGACTCTACATCGACAATCTAAGTGGACAAGAATTAGCCAGGCTTTTCTATGTGACTAATATCTTCGCTTTCGAGGGAACAGGGAAAGAGAACAGGGAGCGATGGCAATGTGGTGCTGAGTTTTTCGGTGGTGCCAAATCTGCTCCGGATGTGGAGATAATTCTGCTGGCTGAAGAGGTTATCCGCAGACTTGGCATCAGCAATGTCGGGCTGCAACTGTCCCATGCTGGCTTGGTGAAGGCGTTGCTCAAAGAGTTGAAGCTCAGCCCCGGTGAGGAAGCTAAGATGACGAACCGCATTTTGGAAGGAAATTGGCAGGCATTGACCAAGGCGAAATCCACTAACCCCGAAATCGACAGGCTTATAGCTGCGCTATTGGGCCTCAAGGGAAAATCGAGCAGCTTTCTACACAATGTAAGAGCTTCATTCCCCAAAGCTTCGCAGGACTTCAAGTCCAGCCTGGAGGACCTCATAAACGTTACCACATTACTGGATAACCTGGGTTGCAGCTATAAAATTGATATCGCAGCGATACATGGTTTTGAATACTATACCGGAATCTGTTTTCAGTTCCTGGCTGCCGGGGAAAAGATAGGTGGCGGAGGAAGATATGATAGCCTTGTGCCTTTTATGAATGGAGAGGACATCCCCGCCTGCGGATTTGCCCTGTATGTGGACCCTATCATGAAATTACTTCCGCTGGAGAAAGAGAGAAGGGGCGATTGTGGAATTTTAGTTAAGGGCAAGGAATTAACTCCGGAAATAGTAAAGACGTGCTTTGCTGTGGCGGAATCACTTCGTGATGCCGGACACCCAGCAGAGCTTGACTTCACGGGTCGGAAAGAATCTAATTACAGGTGGGTCGTCCTGGTTTCTGGAAAGGAGCCCTCTCCGTTTGTGCTCACGGATTGTATACAAAGGCGACGGCGGGATGCCGCTTCCATAGCAGAGATTCTTAAAGTGGTAAGCGAGGGATGAGGAACTACCAAGCCGGCTACATAAAACTCGCCCTCCCTAAAGGCAGGTTTCTATCGCCTACAGCTAGCTTGCTTGCCGAGATAGGCCTGGGATTCCAGGATTATAGCGATAAAACGAAGCAATATCGCATTCGCTCGGCAAGGTTTCCAAGTCTTTCCGCTAAAATACTTCAGGAAAAAGATATTTCCATAC
>CAZZAC010000097.1:0-3035 GCA_964652095.1 uncultured Dehalococcoidales bacterium
AATTAGCTGGTGTCCAGTTGCCCTGGCAGCCGCATATTTTAAGTACAAAATTCTGGAATATGGTTTTCCCTTGAGCTGTGTGAACCACTTCAGGGTGGAACTGCAGTCCATAAATACCACCATCGTTACCTATAACAGCGAACGGCGAATTTTCAGTGTAAGCCAAAGCCTTGAAGCCAGGAGGCAGCTCTATTACTTGGTCACCATGGCTCATCCACACGGGGAGAGATGATGGAAGACCGACAAAAAGAGGACAGTCTTCAGCACTTATGTGCAGGATTGTGTGGCCGTATTCGCGCTTTGTTCCCTGAGTTACCTGGCCACCCAAGTGATAAGCGATAGCCTGCGTCCCGTAGCAAATGCCCATCACAGGTAGACGGCTCTCATAAATGTATGGTAAAGGCAAAGGAGCCCCAGAATCATAAACGCTAGCTGGACCTCCCGAGAGGATAAATCCTCGTGGGTTAAGGGAAGCTATTTTCTCCCAAGGCGTGTCATGAGGCACAAGTTCACAATAAACATGGCATTCCCGTACCCGTCTGGCAATGAGCATGCTATATTGAGAGCCAAAGTCGAGCACCACTATAGTTTCACGCTCGCTTGGTGGTAGCTTAGGCTCAACTACAGGTTGCTCGCCGCGTAACTCTTTGGCTAGCCCCAGATAAGTGGAGACTTCGATATCATCGCTGGCAGCAATTCTGTGGCTTTCTAACTTCTTTTTCATTGCAGATTTACGGCGGTGAATATATTTAGCTTACCACTATCCTGAACTATTATCAACAGAGATGAGTTAAGCCTTTTCCCACCTGGCAAGGCTTCTCACTCGCGGTTAAAGCCTGCCAAGGTTTCAAATGTAGAAAGAAAGGAACTTCTGACCCAGGCAAGCACCATGCTATACTAACACTAAGAAAGATGGGTGCTTCAAAACGAGAAATTGAGAAAGGGGTTAAAATTCTCCAAAAGGGTGGGGTGATTGCTTTCCCGACCGATACGGTTTATGGCCTGGGGGCCGACGCCTTCAATCCCACAGCCGTGGAAAGGATTTATGAGATAAAAAACCGACCCAAGCATCGGCAATTCCCCTTGCTTATCGTTAATGTAGAGCGATTGACTACTCTGGCCGATCCGATACCAGAAATTGCCTGGTTTTTGGCAAAGCGTTTTTGGCCCGGCGGGTTAACTCTGGTTCTACCAAAGACAGATTCGGTGCCTGCCTATCTAGCCTCAGGACCCACCATAGCAGTACGCGTTCCTGACCACCCTGTTTGTCTGGCTATCATTCAACACCTGGGGAATCCCATAATCGGAACCAGCGCTAATATTAGTGACCAACCGGCTGCCTCAACTGCCGAGGAAGTTGGACAACAACTGGGAGGAAAAATCGACCTTATTATCAATGGAGGCAAATGTCCCGGCGGCAAGGAATCCACAGTAGTGGATATTACCCGTGAATCGCCGATAATCTTGCGTCAGGGCATCATACCCTCAGATGAGATTGACAAAGCTTATAAGGAATACTCGGAGGTAAATAGTGAAGCGCATTGCTATAGGCTGTGACCACCGCGGCTTTGCTTTAAAGGAGCTAATTATGCCCTTCCTGCAAAACGCAGGTTATAGCTATCAAGATTTTGGTTGCTACAGTACTGAATCTGTGGATTATCCTGACATCGCCCAGAAAGTCGGGGAGGCAGTGGCTTCGGGCAATTTTGACCAGGGCATTCTAATATGCAACACTGGCATAGGCATAAGCATAGCTGCCAACAAAATAAAGGGTGTAAGGGCAGCTTTATGCTGTGATGTATTTGCAGCACAACGAGCTCGTCAGCACAACGATGCCAACGTTCTGTGCCTCAGGGGGGAGTATATAGACACCGAGTCAGCTTTGGAAATCGTCAAAACTTTCTTAGCCACGGATTTTGAAGGCGGCAGACACGTACAAAGGGTGAATAAAATAAGAGCTTTGGAAAGAGATTCCTCAGAATAACGAGATACAACCTGAGGAGCAGTTATTTCGCAGGTCACGCCACATATCGACTTCTTAAGTCATGGGACAACTTGGCTGTTAATTCCAGGGCTAGGGACGCCGCTTCAGGCAATAAGCTTTCCAGGCCACAAGAAGGAGTTATCAGCCCTTGAGCTATGAGCTGCCTGAATTTAACGCCATCTCTGGTGAATGGAGCCATGGCTTCTTCAAGGCGGTCACGGAGACCGGCCAAGGATTCTTTAGCTAAAGCCTCTTCTTCGTTCGGAACTATCCCCCAGGCGATGCTGCCACCTTGTTCAAGAAAGGATTTCACTTTATCGGCGTGAGTGCTTAGAGAAGAGGCATAGTTATAGGCGTCAAAGCTGAGAATATCGATTTTGGTGTCCAGAAGAACTGCCCAGTTAGTGTTTCCGCAGCAGTGCAATCCCTTTATCCCTTTAATTCCCTTGAACACCTCTTCTAGCAGAACAGGCACTTTTTCTTCAGGAATAGGAGTAAACACCGAGCCTAAAGAAACTAAATAGGGCTCGTCAACAAACATAATGGTATTAGGCGATATTTCCCTCAAGACATTTTCCTGCCACGAAGCTTTTAGCCGCAGGACTTTAGCCGCGGTTTCGGCTAAAGTCTCATCATAGAGGATGCCCAGACCGTCCTGACTGGTAACCCTCAATCCCCAGGTGATGGGACCTGTTACCTGTCCCTTGGCTATTTTACTGCCTGTTGCTTTGGAGAGGAAAGCATAAAGCCCGGCAGCATATTCGGTCGAAATGCCATATTCACGGGCATTATCCTGCTCACAATCAATATGGATTTGCTCCAGCTCGCTCTCGAAATCCGCTGATGGCTCAATGTGAATTTTGTCCCCATCTATAACCACCCCCGGAAACCCCTCACTGAATTGGATAATCATGTTTTCTTTAGGAGAGCGCTGCGGTAATTGTGGCCAGGCGGGAATGTCAGGAAGACATTTCATAATAATGGAACAAGCTTCGTCAGGATTCGTGTGAGGCATGCTGCCGATAGCAGTGGGCAAACATCCAAACTCAAT
>CAZZAC010000098.1:0-2769 GCA_964652095.1 uncultured Dehalococcoidales bacterium
TTTCACTTCCGTGTTCGGGATGGGAACGGGTGGTTCCACTCCGCTAGAGTCACCAAGAAGCTCTCTGGTTAAGTATAGCCTATTCCAGAAAGAATATGCAACTTTGTGGGGTGTCTGGTGAAACGGTTTGCTGCGTTCCTGTGGTATAATAGTTCTAAAGTCTCATAGAGAGGAGGCTCGTTATTATGGATTGGGGGATGCAAAACCGTTTGGCGCAATTAATTCAGGCGGATGGTCGCTGTTTGTTCCTGCCTGTGGACCACGGGTATTTTCAAGGTCCTGTCAGAAAATTGGAGAACCCGCGCAAAACTCTCGAACCTCTTCTCCCTTACACCGATGCGATTTTCATTACCAGGGGAATTTTAAGGTCATCGATAGACCCTGGCAAGTCGAAACCAATTATCCTCAGAGTATCTGGCGGCACCAGCGTAGAGGGAAAGGACCTGGCCAACGAGGGGATAACTACCTCTATGGAGGAAGCCATCCGGCTCAATGCGTGTGCCGTGGGCATCTCCATCTTCGTCGGGACTGATTATGAGCACGATTCCTTGCTAAATCTGGCCAGGCTTGTTGATGAAGGGGAAAGGTATGGCATCCCGGTAATGGCAGTTACCGCTGTGGGCAGGGAACTGCAGAAGCGTGACGCCCGCTATCTTTCTCTGTCATGTCGTATTGCTGCTGAGCTGGGCGCTCGAGTGGTGAAGACCTATTACTGTGAGAAATTCGAGAAGGTTATAAGGGGCTGTCCCGTTCCCATAGTCATTGCCGGGGGGCCCAAAGTACCTACAGGATACGAAGTACTTCAATTTGTTTATGACGGCATCCAGAAAGGTGCCATAGGTGTGAATCTGGGGAGAAACATCTGGCAAAATGAGCACCCCGTGGCCATGATAAAAGCCATACGCGCCATTATCCATGAGAACGCTACTCCAGAGCAGGCCCAAGAACTATACGATAATGTGAAGAGTGGGAAGGAATAATAACGTAGGGTTTGGGCGGACTCCGAGTTCATTTACGCGGCTGTTAACTGACATTCGCTCACTTTGCCCGAACCATCTGAGAAGGGCTCGCAATGACACCCCTTCTGTCTTTGCGAGGAGCCGAAGGCGACGAAGCAATCTCGGTGGAGGGTGGGTGGTGATATGTGCATAGATGTAGTGGTGGGGTTTATCCCCGCCTTATGGTCTGCTGAGAGGAAACTACCATGCGTGTAGCTATGTATTACAGTAACCAAGATATACGGCTGGAGGAGATGCCTATGGGAAAACAAAGCTAGCTTGTTCGCTTCCGGGCAGCGGAGAGGCTGGTGTTATTTTAACTATCCGAAATCTGAGGGGGTGATTAAATTGAAAAAGTTGAATGCCGCCGCTGTCCTGATGTGCATCATTGGAGCATTTGGTGTGTTTCAATTCGTCTGGGGAATTGCAGCAACCGAAAGCTTCACTGAAATGTGGGCAGAAATGATGGGAACAACTGTCAGTGAGTCAGCAATTCTGACGCTGGCGGTTAAGTTCTATGCAGTATATCACTTCATTGCCTTAGTATTGTTAGCCGTGGTTGCTATGATTCCACTCAGGAGAGCAGAGAAGTGGGCCTGGTTCTCAATCCTGGTTTTCGGTGGAATCGGTCTGGGCTTTGGAATTGCTCTCTGGGCTCCGTATTTCCCCTTCATGTATGTTCTCTTTGCGATGTGGATAGCGGCATTGGCGCTTTCCGCCAGGCCATGCCTTGGAAAGAAAGAATGAATGCTGTGGAACGCTAAAAGAAAGGAGGAGAATACAATGAAAGTAATGGCGCGCACCGTTATGAAAGCTGTCCCTGGTAAGATGGCAGAGCTAGTGGAGCTTGAAAAAAAGCATATGGCTATCGCGAATCGTGTATTAGGAATATCCGGGAGGTGCTACCGCCGCGTTAGTGGTGGGGGTGACACCATGAATACCATCATTTCCGAGGGTGAGTTCGATAGCTTCGCTGCATTTGAAGCCCACCCCCAGAAGATGGGCGCTGATCCAGAGATGCAGGCGCTCATGCCGAAGTATGAAAAGGTCATCGAGAGCATGGAAGTCGAGTTCTATATGCCAGTGCCATGAGAGCATGTCTATATAACCACGGTTTCGACAGTTCCCCGATAGGGGGGAATGGTGTTAGCTTAGCTTATGCAAGGAGGTGATGCCTATGGGAGAACAAAGCTAGCTTCTTCGCCTCCGGGCAGTGGAGAGGCTGGTCCCATTTCTAATGCCCGAAATCTAGAGTAGGAGGAGAGTACAATGAAAGTATTAATGCGCACCACTGTAAAAGTCGTTCCTGGAAAGATGGCAGAGTATATGGAGGTTGACAAAAAGGGCGAAGCTATCGCAATTCGGGCAGGAGGGTCTCCCTGGAAGCGCTACGGCTGCCTTAGTGGCGACTCTGCGCACACCCTCGTTTATGACACCGAGTTTGATAGCCTGGCGGCAATGGAAGCCTTTTTGGAGAAGATGTTCACAGATCCGGAGAGGCAGCAGCTCATTGCGAAGTCAGACGCATGCATCGTGAGTCACGAGAACGAATTGTTAATGCCAATGCAATAGGAGCAGCTAAGGTGGTCAATCATGACGCCATGTGGTCGCCCTCTTGCCCTTCGGCCGGCCGAAATCAGTTAGCGAAACGGCGGCAAAAAAAAGGAGGTGAATAAATTATGGAAATCTTGAGATGGAAGACAAGAATTGCGGTGTTGTGGGTCTTTATGGCGGTGGCTATGTCAGCCCACGCTGTGTTGTCCTTTATGGA
>CAZZAC010000099.1:0-2742 GCA_964652095.1 uncultured Dehalococcoidales bacterium
AAGTAGAGATAGACATGAGTGAAATACAAGAACTGGCGACGCTAAAAGCGAGAATCTCCGAGGGGGCAAATCAAGATCTGGTAAGAAAAGCCACCATTAAGGGGCTTCGCGATGCCGAACTCATAGTAAATCCTGAGGAATTGGAAACCGAATTGGGGGAGAAATTTTTTCATCTTGGTGTTATGGATAAATCTCATCCGCAGTCAGGAGAGATCACAGAGGATGAAGAGCGGTTGATTAGGAATAGATTTATTAAGCTAATGAAGGGGCAAATCGAGAGCTCGGAGGGGGAAGAGAAAGACATTGCTGAAAGTGCCCTTCAGTATGGCATAGCTCTTCTGGATGGGAAGGAAGTCTTATAATGTGGTTGAAAAGGATTGAGCTCAAAAACTTCAAGAGCCTTGTTGATTTTCAAGCTCAGTTCAGCCCTGGGATAAATGTGGTCAAGGGCCAGTTAAATGAAATGGGGAAGTCCACTTTACTCGAGGGTATCGTTGTTGCCCTTTTCCATAATCCTAGAAGCACTGCGAAGTCGCTTAAAGATTATGTTTCCTGGGGCTCGACCGGGCAGTGTCGAACTAGCCTTGAGTTTGAGAATAAAGAGAATAAATATTTGCTGGAGAAGGATTTTGGCAAAGGAACCATCAGGCTTATTGACTATAATAACCTAGAAGAGCTTGATACCTTCAAAGAAACCTCAGGGAAAATGGCGGAGCTACTGGGAACCAATTCTGACGGGCTCTTTACATGCACTTCTTGTATCCGTCAAGCTCAGGTAGGTGAGATCTCATCAGGTAAGAAGGAAATTAGCGAGAGCTTAGAAGAGGTTATAACTGGAGGTGAGGAAAGCACCCTTGCCTCGCAAGTCATACGAAAGCTAGAGGACAAAATCTCTGAGATTAGAAAGGGATTGGATAGACCGGCTAAGTTCGCAGGCACAATAAAAAGCTTGAAAAACGATACAGAGAGGGTTTCCCAGAGACTGAAGGAAGTTAGAGAAGAGGTATCAAAAGTTGAAACTCGAAGGGCCGAACTAGCAGAAATTGACAAAGAACTTGTTCAGGTCCAGCAGGAATATGCACGCTCTAAGGCTTTACTGGACAAGAATAAGCAGCGTAGGGAGACAGAGGCATCTATAGAAGACTTCACCCAGAAATATGATGAGTTGGAAAAGCTACTTGGCGAGATAAATAAGCTAATGACCAAGCTTGAAGGAGCAAACGAGGCACTCAGGTCCATTGAAGGACTAGAAAATGAGCAGCAGGTCTCAGAATTTAGAAAGGAGCTGGATGCAATCCAGAATAGGCGTGGGGATATCGAGAAGGATCTAGCTATACGAGAAGAAGAGGTAACTGAGACGAAAGAAAAGCTGGACAGAAGAAAATCCCTTAGATTTCTCGGTTCAGGGAGAGGCATAGCTACTTCGATAATAATATTGGCAGGCGGGATAATTGGAGCCTTGGTTGGCCCCTTCTACCTCCTGGGGTTGATAATCTTGGGCGCAGTTCTTCTTGCCATAACTACGTGGGCGAGAACTGCCCTCATTCGAGATAAGACTAATCTTTCGGGCATTGAAGAGCGCATTCAAAAAATGAAGGAAGCTCTCGGTGAACTTGGGAAGGAAGAGAAGGAATTGCTAGCTAAGTCTAAATGTAACACAGTAGTTGAGTTCGATAAGAAGGAAATGGATTTTAAAACTTCGCTTAAAGATAAAGGAGGGTTAGAAGCTCAGCTAAAGGGGATGTTAAGAGGTAAGACGGCCGAAGACTTCCAAAAGCAAAAACGAGAAATAGCGAGAGGGTTAGCAGTTGAGCAGGCAAAACTCTCCGAGGAATTAAAGGCTACAGCTCTAAGCCCTGATGAATATATCAAGTTGGAAAGCAAAGTCGAAGGTTTAGGGAAAAGGCAAACTGAGCTCGAAGGGCGAAAAAGGCACTGCCAAGTAATCATTGAGCAGGCAAGATTTAATATAGAGGACCAAATTAAGCAGGAAGAGGAACTGGAAAGCCTTCAGGAAGCTTTGAAACAAGAAGAAAAAAAGGTGAAAGTCTATGGATCAGCCAGGGAATTCATCTCTAGGGCCAGGACCGAGACTCTTTCGTCAGCTAACGAAGCTTTGGAGAAGGAAATACAGAGATATTTCGCGGTCTTTACCAATGGTAAGTATAAGCAGGTAAGAATCAGCAAAGAGGAGTTAAAATTCTGGGTGTATTCGGATGAGAAAGGAGACTGGGCTAAGCCCGAGGAATTAAGTGGTGGGGTAATTGATGAGTTCTATCTAGCATTTCGACTCGCCCTGGCAGAGTTGATATTTGGCGATAAGAAGCCGCCTTTGATATTAGATGACCCCTTTGTTAATTTTGACTCTGTCCGTCTGGCTAACACGCTAAACTTTTTCAAAACGCTGGCCTCGGATTATCAAATCATCATATTCACGCTGAGCGATTTATATGATAAGGTAGCTGATAATATTATTCCGTTACCGTTGGGTAAAAAAGGAAGTTCTTTGTGATGAACTTAGCACTCATCATAATAGGCGTGGTTTCCAATGATAGGCAGCAAAGAATGAGAGGTAAATAGTATGGAATTCGATGTAGCGGTTTTACCCGGCGATGGTGTTGGCCCCGAGGTAATAACCCAGGCGCTAAAGGTTTTGCAGACCGTGGGTGAAAAATTCGGGCATAGCTTCCGCCTTCAAGATGGTCTCATAGGTGGCGTTGCCATAGATACTCTGGGCACAGC
>CAZZAC010000100.1:0-2642 GCA_964652095.1 uncultured Dehalococcoidales bacterium
TTTGGTAGTAGTAGACAAACCAATACCATTAATCTTTAACAACTTCTGAATAACAGATTCATTTAGTTCTTTAATCTGTTCATTTCTATCTTTCTCTTCCAGGTCTAAAAATTGTTCAAGATTATATCTAAATATATTTACACTCTTTGTTCTTTCAGTTATTGTTTTACATTCTAAAAGTACTTCTTTCTTAATGCGTGCGCCAATTTTATTTACATCCTCAATTTTCCTATCTTCCAGAAGGTCGTATTTACTATAAAAATCATTTTGGTAACAGTAGCATTCGATTAAAGCGATAGGTTCAGGAATTTCAAATGATATTTTGGAGGATAGAAAAAAATTCATTTTAATACCTTCATATATATTTTCTTGTTAATATTGCTATAATTATCTAGTACTTCCCGAGTTTTATCTTTTAATTCATCGGTTTTCGCCATAATAAAAAAGACAATTCTATTATCCGATAAATATATAAGATTTTTAGTATTCTTACAATTGCATATTTTTTCTCCTACCCGAGCAAAAAAACGCTCTTTTTTCACTCTTGGTATATGTTGATAAACTATAATTAGTGAACTAGAATCCATTCGAGTATATATAGTGCTTAACTCTTTATACTTTATATATTTATGACCAGTTCCACTCCGCATACTCTTAACCTCAAATCCATTGTCCGGGTCGATTAATATTACTGATTCATTAAGAATTGAAGAATGAATACTATCGAAATATTGCTCCCTCTCTGCATGTAAAAAATATTCATCATCTTTATAGGGATGATATTCTATTTGTTCATATTTTGACATAAATGAGCGAAGATTTTTTACTCTCCTGTCTGATTTTTTTATGCAGTCCTTTAGAAAATCGTCTAATTCTTTTCGTCTACTTCCATCATAAATGGTTAACCCACCATCACTGGAACCATCATCTTCTGTGAGCATTGGAATAAAAGTAAAACATTTTAAGTTTTCTATTTTTTCAATCAAGTTAAAGACTAAGTCATACTTAAAAAAATCATTTATATCACCAAAATACTGGTTTTTCATTTCTTTTATTTCCTCAATTTTAATTACATATATAGTCTGCTGAGGTCAAATCTTTATTGTTGACAAAATAATTTAATGAACTGTCAAGAATAAAGATTTGACCCTTCTAACCTCTTAAACCTCCGAATGAGTAATTTTGCTTAGCCTTCCAACTTCTCCTCCCAAAGTCCAAAAAGGTTACCATCTATATCTTTAAAGCAGGCTCTAAACGCAGGACCCTGTGGGGTTTTAGATGTTACAATCTTTCCTCCTAATTCAGTCACTTTCTTTAAAGTTGCCTTGATATCATCAACAAAAATATAAACCACTACACCGAGAGGTTCACTATCGGGCCTTAACCATATCCCTCCTCTTCGAAGGTTTTCTACCCGTGGTTTACCACCTGTATCAAAAATCCAAACGTCTGAGTCTTCTGCAGTTTCTTTTTGAATTATTCTCCAGCCAAACAGTTTTTCATAAAATTTTGCTGTTTTCTCTATATTTCCTGTCCTTATTTCAACCCAATCAAAAGTGTTTGACATCACGACACCTCCTATTCCTGTCAGTCGTTTATTTGATCTCCATCAATAGATTAAAACGCTGATTTGGATATAAATCATTAATAACTATAGCTATTTTCCCCGGTTAGCCGCTTACTTAATTGCCATAATTCCTTTTGTAATTTGATATCAGAACATTTTTTCGATGCCGCCTTAATTCTTTAAGAAAATCTAAATTTATGTTTTTGCATTTTCTTATGAATCCCCCAAAATTTTTTATTTCGTTTAATCAAAAGTAAAACCGTAATAGACAGTATTCCTAACAATATCAATTGCGCCGCATTGCTAATTTCAATAATTGATCCGGAGAAATTGATCATAAAGTGATAGAGAATAGCCGCTAAGATACTTCTATTAGTTTTGTAATAAAGCCAAGTCAGTATGAGGGTATTTGGGATTATAGTACCCAAATAAATGAACAAACCTAAAGGATTAAACAGGTCAGTATTCTGATATGTTCCTTCAATGAAAAATAAAGGTAAGTGCCAGATACCCCAAATAGAACCCAGTATCAAACTGGCCTTAATTTTATTAAATTTTTCAGTAAGCAAATCAAGACCAATCCCACGCCAACCCAATTCTTCCGGTATCGGACCAAAAAAAAGAATAAATACTGCAAAGAAAATTAATCCTGTAATCCCATTTATATCGTCTGAAACTTTAGTTAACTGAGAAAATTTTTCACCAAAAATTAACGAGACCAATACTGATGTTATTATTACAAGAGGAAGAAATAAGAAAATGAAAGCATAATAATTTCCTTTTATTCCAGTAAAATCAAAAACTCGTTTCCAATAGTCCTTTTTTAAGTTATCAATTTGATTGCTTTTATAAAGCATAAAAAGTGCCCCAAAAGTTGGACCAATACCGCCTAATACAATTAGAATATTTACTAAAAGGTCTCCTTGTTTTTGGTGACTAATAGCAGCTATAAGCCACGGTATCCATGTAGAAATAATTACTAAAACAAAAAATTTTATGTGTAATGATTTATTTTCTATAGATTGTGTCATTTTTGTCACCCTTTATATAAGATGAAAAAATTTTGATTTTCGTT
>CAZZAC010000101.1:0-2621 GCA_964652095.1 uncultured Dehalococcoidales bacterium
ACCAACTCATAATCTATGCTGGCTTAGCCGAGGGGTTTACAAGGTATTCGGTCCCTCGCATTACTGAACATGTGGAGACAAATCTGTGGCTTATCGAGGAATTTCTTGGCGCCAGAACAAAGGTTAGTGGAAATCGCCTGGAGATAGAGGGGATTGGCTTTGAGTAGCAAGCATTAAGCTAAAGAGGAATATCTGATAGAGAGTTTCCTCTTTGTAGAAATAAAGCGACAAACGGAGCATGGTCTGTCTTGAATAGAGAGGTTGTGGTATAATTTTCAACCGTAAGGCTTATAGGATAGAGAGTGGAGGAAGGTGAGCAGCTTATGGATTACACTGTAGTAATACGTAAAGCAGAGTCTGGCCGTTATATTGCTAGCTGCCCTGCCATCCCTGAATGTCATGCTCAGGGCGATAGCTATGAAGAAGCCATTCAAAATGCCAAGGAAGCACTTTCTCTTTGCATAGAGCACATACGTGAGCAAGGCCAAGAATTGCCTCAGGAAATGGGCAGCGTAAAAGTGGCAGTATCAGGATGACAAAGCTGCCAGAACTTAAAACAGCGAAGGTCATCAAAGCTCTAAATAGACTGGGATTTCAAGAAGTAAGACATAAGGGTGGGCATGCTGTTTACAAACATGAGGATGGCAGATGGACAACTGTGCCTATTCATCCTAGCAAGAGTGTTGACCCTGATTTGTTAGCCGATATCCTTAAGCAAATAAAAATTACACCAGAGGAATTTCTGGATGCTATTAGGAGAGGTAAGTAATGGAAGACCTGGTCAAGCGGGCAGCAAAGGATTTGGCGGAAAGCAAATATGCCATTGCATTAACCGGAGCGGGCATGTCAACCGAATCAGAAATACCTGATTTCAGGGGACCAAAGGGCATCTGGACCACGAATAAAGAAGCAGAGGCTAAGGCTTATCAAAGATACGAGCTTTTCCTGAACAACCCCAGGGCATACTGGGAGGAAATGCTGGGATTTCAGGGGACATACGGGACGTTTTATGAACAAATCAGGCAGGCTAAGCCAAATCCAGGTCACTATGCTCTAGCTGAGCTCGAAGCTCTGGGAATACTAAAGTGCGTAATCACGCAAAACATTGATGGTCTACATAAAAAAGCAGGGAGCAAGAGGGTTTTAGAGTATCACGGCAGCACCCATGCGCTGAGGTGTATTTCCTGCGGCTCAAGGTTTGCCAGGGAAGAAATCTCCCTGGATGAGCTTCCGCCTCGCTGTAAGTGTGGTGCTGCCCTGAAATATGATGTGGTTCACTTCAAGGAGCCAATACCTTTAGATGTCATGGAGGAATCGGAAAAAGAAGCTTCAAGATGTGACTTGATGCTTATCTGCGGGACATCAGCGGTGGTTTATCCTTTTGCCAATCTGCCCAGGATGGCAAGATTTCATGCGGCTAGGTTAGTCCCGGGCTTGGATGTAATAGGGCGTAAGACTAATGTGAAGATAATAGAGGTGAATGCGGACCCTACGCCGCTCACCCACGAAGGCGTATCAGACTATTTAATCCAGGGGAAGACAGGTGAGATATTACCCAGGATAGTGGAAGAGGTTAAGAAGGCTCGCTGAGGCTCTGCTGCTGAGAACTATCTTTTCTTTAGTAACTTGATGGTCTCCAAGATCCCCGGTTGGTAGAACTGCTCAGAGTGGCATCCTAGCCAACAGTTAGGTTACCAGAAAGTTGGAGGAATTTTTCGGCATCTGTAAGAGTTAGATTGTTTATTGCCAGAATTTCCTCAAGTATATCGTCCATTTGCTTCAGTGTATCAAGGTTGGTCGTGAGAATTTCTTTTCTGTTTGGTCTATTATTTACCCCTATGAAAAAATACTGTAAGTTCCTCATCGCTGTTCCAAAAAGCCGATATTTTTCGTCATTGGTTAAGGCGTGAAGCATACTCGATGAATAGGATAGCGTCCTTGCGTGGAAAAAATACTTAGTAATTCTTTCTCTGAGAAGCTCATCTGTGGCATCGGGTTTTATCAAAGATTCAGCTACGGAGCCCACATTACTCAGTTCCCATAAGGGAATATCAGAAAGGTAAATGGCGTCATTCAGCGTACGGTTCTCTATTCTTTCTCCCTCCAACCAATTGTATGTAGCAAAGCCGGAATATACGATAAACAAAATCAAGATCGCTACGATTACCCATTTCGTCATTGGTTTCTTCATAAGTCACCCTCCTACTATAATCTTGGCAGAGCGTTTCACCGTAGATTATATCATATGACCTCAGCCTTGCGTGCTAGTTTGCCAACTGTGGCTCGATCTGTTCCTTTCATGACTATGGAGAAGAGAGAGTAACGTTCATTCGCTGTCATTCTGAGCGAGCGAAGCGACCGAAGAATCTCTTGAGACCTTCCCCATCATGGAGCCTGCCCCGAGCGCGGCAAGATTATTCACGTAGTTTACCCTGTTTAGCTCCTTTTATGGTTGGGATTACCTTATCTCAGCCTGTAATAAGGTAAGTGGCTGATTTTGAGTCATACTTTCTTTAGTATGATTGGAGCATGTAGTAGTTACATCACTCTCTTCAGCCTGGGATTAGGGGTGATGCCGGGCATTCTGCCTCTTTTGGCGATGGACTTGCCTTCTATTTCGT
>CAZZAC010000102.1:0-2268 GCA_964652095.1 uncultured Dehalococcoidales bacterium
CAGCTTTGATTACACCCAGGGCAGTGCCATAGCCGGCGGTGGCTAAAGGACCGGCATTACAATGAGTAAGCAGAGTAAAACCATCCTTGATGAATTCAGCTCCTAGCTGGCTGAGCTTCTTGGTTGCGGTTATTTCCTCCTGGTGAATCCCTTTTGCTTCATTGATAAGCGAATTTTTTATTTCAGCAACGCCATCTCCCCGGGCAGCTTTTTTCATCCTGTTGATAGCTTGAAAGAGGTTGACTGCGGTAGGCCTGGAGGCCGCAAAAGTTTGCATGACCTGATTCAATTGGGCGAGAAATTCATCTTTGTTTGCTGTTTTGATACCTGATGCCCCCAAAGCTATGCCGTAGGCAGCAGCGACCCCGATAGCTGGTGCCCCGCGAATCCTCATTTCCTTAATCGCTAGAACTACATCGCGGTAATTATCGAGGTCGGCGAAGATTTGCTCCCGTGGAAGCCTGCTCTGGTCTAGCATCCTTAGCTTGCCGTCGAGCCATTCCATTGTTTTAGCCATCATCGCCGTTAGTATAATCTAAAGGATGAACACAAAGGAAGTTTTGTCTTCGTTCAGTACCTTAGCAACGCTTCTTTTTTGTCATTGCGAGGAGCGATAGCGACGAAGCAATCTCTAAGCGAGGTTCCTCAGTCCAACTATAGCAGGCTCCAACTTCGCAATGAGATTGCTACGCCTCGACAAGTCGAGTCTCGCAACGACACAGAAGGCCATTATCCAATGTTACAAACATATAAAGTGCCACCCATCTATTTGAACTAGATCAAGTTTTAAATTACGCTAGAAGATGAGGACGAAAAGAGCCACACCCGGATGCAGTCATGTTAGATTTTCTGAGGTAGCTAAAATCGGAGAACATTAACAGGGCCAAAATTTGATAACCTGAAAGAATCATGGTATCCTTATCCAGTTTATCCATCTGGGGAGGCAAAGATGGCCAGGATTTATTTCATAGATGTTACCAATCGCGACGGCGTTCAAACCGCAAACCTCGGTCTGTCCAAGCTGGAAAAGACCATGATAAACATGTACCTCAACGAAATGGGTGTCTTCCAGTCCGAATTTGGTTTTCCTACGACGAGACACGAATCGTTTTACCTTCAGGCGAACCTGGAGTTAGCTGATATGGGAGTCCTGCAACCCATCCGGTTGGGAGGGTGGATAAGGGCAGTTGTCGCTGATGTGGACAAAGCCTTCAAGCTTGTCCCGAATATTAAGCACCTTAATGTCTCCATCTCCACATCGGCCCAAATGCTTCAAGGCAAATTTCAGGGTACCAAGAGCCGAGAAAATATCGTAAGCATGATGGTCGATGCTGTAGAAGCGGCTCGCACCCATGGAGCCGCAAGCATAGGTGTAAATGCCGAGGATGCCTCCAGAACTAAAATAGCTTTTTTAGTTAGATTCGGCCTGGCAGCCAAGGAACACGGGGCTGACCGACTCAGGTATTGTGACACCCTGGGGTATGACAACCCATTTACCATTTACGAGAGCGCCAAAACTCTGGCGGAGGATGTCGGAATGCCTATTGAGCTTCACTGTCATGGCGACCTGGGAATGGCTGTGGCTAATTCCGTTGCCGGGGCTAAAGGGGCTATAGACGGTGGACAGGATGCTTACATCAACACCACCATCAATGGAATTGGAGAAAGAGCCGGCAATGCTGACCTTGTAGCCACGGTTCTAGCTATCACCAAATCCAAGGGATTCGCTGAAAAATATCAACTGAAAAAGTCCATAGACCTGACAAAGGCCTGGAAAATAAGCAGATTTGCCAGCTATGCCTTCGGGGTCCCCATTCCCATAAACCAGCCCGGAGTCGGAGCCAATGCCTTTGCCCACAGCTCTGGTATTCATGCTGATGGTGTATTGAAAGACCCCGAGAACTACGAGCTATACAGCTTCGACGAAGTAGGTAGAGGTGAAACGGAGCTTGTAGAGACAGGCAGGGAGATATGCTCGGGCGAATATAGCGGGGCATCTGGCTTCAAACATATAATGGGCCAGATGGCGGTAAAGTTTAAAGATGCTGGGCAAGCTAAAAAAATTCTGGAACTAGTAAGGTATGCTAACGTGGAAGCGCAAAAACCGCTGGTCGAGGATGAACTACTCTTCATTGCCAAATATCCCAAAATTGCCAGGAAACTGTTGACCCTTATACCACCAACCCATTCTTGACATCAGTGCTCCTTCCATTTGATAATATAGTTAATTGCGGGTGTAACTCAGCGGTAGAGTGCTTGCTTCCCAAG
>CAZZAC010000103.1:0-2255 GCA_964652095.1 uncultured Dehalococcoidales bacterium
TAGACATCGTTGGCTTATGCTCAAATCGTAGCGAGAAATTTGGCGTCATTTGTTTGGGGCGAATCAGGACATGACGACAAGTTTTAGGCCTGACTGGATTTTTCTACGAGCCAACATCTTCGTGGCTAGGCTTAGGTAGCACCAATGCCCCCGGGGGGGTACTCCCCTTACCTTGTGAATAATCTAGCTTTGAACATCTGCTACATAGACAGGCGCTCTCACCGCTGAGTACATACGCTGGAGTTTAAGTCATCCTACAGTAAACGGAGATTCATTCTGGGTAATAGTGATTATTGACGAATCCTGCTGGATCCGCGGCAGTGGGTTTGTCTGGAAGGATGAACCAAACTCTATTGGGTTTGCCTCCACCTAGGCTGGGATTTTTGTACCCTTCCGCGGCCAGCCACTTAATGACCTCATCAGAGCGCCAGGACGACCCGTAATCGACGAAGCATTTGTATTGAAAGCCAATATTTCTGGGATGGCGTATCGCTGCATGCCATCTGCCTGCGCGACCTTCCTTAAACCAGTTAACTCTGTTGATGATGGTTCCATCGTCATTGCGTGCATGGATGACTCCGAATTTGAATTCAGGCCCTTGAATTCTGGATGACATCGGTAGCTCCACATTGAACACTTCCGTGGTAGCCCGTTGTACCGACCGCTGCCAGACCCACAGGAAGATACCCAGGATGGCCCCAGTAATCACACCAGACAGTACCCCAGCAACAACTGCAATGGGCACTTCGGGAAAGCCTCCCATTACGAGCTCCGAGCCGTTGGAAAGATGGGCGTAATCGTCATTCTCCCTGTAATTCCTCTGTCGATTTTTACGTTGGCTCTCACTGTTAGCCTTATTATAGATAACATCTGAAGACTAAACAACATACTGTAATTTTAAAGGTCAATAGCTCCAGCTGAGTTCCTTTTACTACATCCGTAAGAGAGAATATAATTGTGGCTAGTCATAGGCAGCATCAATGTCCCTGGGGGATACCCCCATGCCAATATGTGAACTTCCAGCCTTGCCTTGTGAACAATCTAACTTTGAATACCTGCTTACTAGGCATCGCTGTTGCAGCTGACCTGACGTTGCAAAACCCTCTTCTTGTTTACCAACTCTAAGATTTGAGGTAAAATAGATTCAGTTTCGCGGGAGTAACTCAGTGGTAGAGTTCCTGCCTTCCAAGCAGGGTGTCGCGGGTTCGAATCCCGTCTCCCGCTCCACACAAGTTTGGTGGCCATGAAAATGAGATATTTCGTGGCCGAAAGAGTGGGCTCGTAGCTCAGGGGCAGAGCGGCCGGCTCATAACCGGTTGGTCGCAGGTTCGAATCCTGCCGAGCCCATTTTAAAGCAAACCAAATGGGAAGCCGGTGCAGTTCACAAACTTTGCTCAATAGCCTTTTCTTTACTTACGTCTCCCATTGGTCAGGGTATCCTGTGTGTGACAGGTTGATTTTAAGGCAATTCTGTCGATGCCAAAGTCCATTATCAATCGGTGGTGATAGATAATAGTAGGAAAATATTGACAATAATCAGGGGCAGTGTATAATGTAAGATACATAGTATGCCGATGTATCAGGAACTGGTCAAATGCCTGACAAAACCATAACCTATGAAGGGCTAACACCCGGTTACAAATTTCCTCCTGCCGTCTATGAATTGAGTGCCTCCTTCGTCTCCAAATATCTGAAAGCGGTGGATAGCGTTGATGATGGATTTGTTCCCCCTTTGGCCATTACGGCCTGTGCCGTAGCTGCTATGACAAAGTCTATTCCCCTGCCACCTGGCACTATCGCTATACATGCTTCACAAGAATTAGAGTTTTTCAAACTGGTGCCCATTGGCGACACTATAGAGTGTCACATAGGAGTGGCACAAAAGATAGCTCGGGGCAAGATGAGTATGTTAATCCTGGAGATCGAGGTTTTTGACAAAAGCAAAGAAAAGGTGCAATCGGGGAGGGCAACTATAGCATTGCCCACCTAAGAAAGAAATGCTAACAGAGATTCAAGAAGGGAAGGCTCTTAATCCTGTGGTAAGACATATCACCCAGGAGAAAATTAATCTTTATGCTGAGGCATCGGGTGATTTTAATCCCATCCACGTAGACGAGTCTTTTGCTGCTAAGACTCCTTTGGGTGGAACTATTGCTCATGGTATGCTTAACTTAGCTTATGTATCGGAGATGATGACTTCGGCTTTTGGTCGAAGCTGGCTGTCTGGGGGTAAGCTTCGAGCAAAGTTTAAAGAG
>CAZZAC010000104.1:0-907 GCA_964652095.1 uncultured Dehalococcoidales bacterium
CGGAGAGGTTGTATGAAAAAAGAATTTATAATAACGATAACAGTATTAGATTATTGAAATACTTATATAATAATAAACCTGTTCATAGAGACAATGTAGTATTTTTCGGGGATAAGACAGAAGAGCCTGGAAATGATTATATTGAGAATTATGTTGAGACAATACAGGTAAATAGTATTTCTCAAATGAAAGAATATTTAAGGAGAATTATAAAATGATAATAGCAATAGAGCTAGATAAGACAATATGTGGTTCAATTAAAGAAATAGAAGAGGAATCAGAAGTAACGGATTGTGTTGTGAATAATGGTGTTAAAGAATTTCTCATAAAGGCTAAAAAAAGAGGTCATTATATTAAAATTTTTACACATCGATTGTTTTCTTTAAAGATGGCTACTAAGAGGTGGCTTAAGATTAATAATATAGATTACGACGAATTAATAATGAATAACACAAAGTATGATTTATTTATAGGCGTCAAAGTATTACATTATCACGGATGCTGGGGATGCCTTGAAATGCATTTAAATGATTTGGAGGAAAGATATGGATAAGTCATTAATAACACTAAAAACAATAGAGAGATATTCTAAGGATAGAATTAAAGTCATTGCTGATATAAAGAATATCGGGGATGTAGTCTGGGAAGCAAATCAATACACATTTAGAGGTCATTTCATTTCTTACGATAAGAAATACACTAATGACATTAATTGTTTAAATTCTAATATAACATCAATAGTAAACCCAGGAGAGACTATTGAGAAAACTATTTATGTAGTCAAACCACATGATATGGATTCTGCTGAATTTTGGAGCTCAGATAATTTAATAATATTAGATACTGTAAAATCAGGACATTATTGGATGAGAAATGAAGTTGATTTTAAAATAAGAGACATAGAAGA
>CAZZAC010000104.1:917-2121 GCA_964652095.1 uncultured Dehalococcoidales bacterium
CCCCCCCCCCCCCCCCCCCCCCCCCCCCCCCCCCCCCCCCCCCCCCCCCCCAGAAATCGAAATAGATATGAAAAATGATTTAATTGATTTACAAAATTTAAGAATAGAACCAATAGGAGAATTTAATCCTTGTTATGGGGATAACTTTGTAAATTTAGATAACTGGTCATCGAGTGGTGGTTCAGTTGAAATAGAAAATGATTCAGTAAAATTAATTACAGTAGGAGCTAAGGTTAATTTAATAAATAATAATTTAGAGAACATTAGTGATTCTGTTATTGAAGTTTCTGGTAAAATATTAAGAAATGATATCCAGGGCTTTTTTGGGATAATATTTAGTTATGTAGATAACGATAATTTTTGGCGTATTTCTGTAAGAAGTAACTCAAGTAATATGGGTGGAATCTGGGTATACCAAACAACAAATGGAGTTATGTCACTTAAGTTTAAAAGCGGTTATCTTATTATACCAGACCAATGGACTAATTTAAAATTAGATTGGATAAATAAAACAATTAAAATATATCTTAATAATGTATTAATAACAGAATATACACATAATGATATTATAAATGGGAAAGTAGGATTAATTGCATACAGATTAAATGGACAAGAAGTCTATTTAGATGATTTTTTAATAGGTCAGGGAGTATATAACAGTTATTTATATAATAGTTTTACAGAATATCCTCTGATAAGTAAAATAAACAATAGCACTTCAATTGATATGACTAAAGGTCGAGTGTTAAGCCTTTCAGATAAGAAGTTAAGATTAAAAATATTAAATGTTGGAGCTAATAATACTTTTAAAATAAAATCAGTTTATAAGCCAATAAAAGTTTTTAAAGGATAAGATAAATGAAAAAAGATAATACATCAGATAAATATAAATTAAGAGGGGAAGAATTTGATGAGATATCAATCATCAATTCGAAAGATAAAGAAGAAGTAATTAGACAATTAAAAGAATATGCATCAAAACATGAGATAGTGGATTACCAGTTTACATCGAATTTATATGTCACTGATTACGCATATTATTATTATAGTATCATAATATTCTATAATAAAAAAGGTGGGAGTCCAGAGATAACAGAAACACCGACAAAGGAAGTTCCAGAAACAGTAGAAGAAGCTAATGAAGATATTGAAGAGGTTAAGTAGTAATGGCTAAGAAAAAAATAGGAATACCTTTAGCAAAATA
>CAZZAC010000105.1:0-2040 GCA_964652095.1 uncultured Dehalococcoidales bacterium
TATCACGCTTTCCATAACTTAAGAAAACAGGGCGTTTTGCCATTTATGCCATTAAATAAAATGATAGCAGCCACCAGCGTGGGCATTGTGAATGACAATATGCTACTTGACCTTTGCTACGAAGAGGATTACCAAGCTGAAGTTGATTTCAATGTAGTCATGACCGACAAAAATGAGTTTGTGGAAATCCAAGGAACTGCCGAGGGCAAACCTTTCTCTAAAGAAACTGCCGATGACTTACTTTCTTTAGCCCGGCAAGGGATAGTTAAATTGTTCAAAATCCAGAAGGAAACCTTAAGAGCCTTGTCCTAAATTTGTATTCAGGTTCTTCGCTTTTGTTTGCCTTGTTATTGCCGGAGTTGCGTTTGCATTGACAATTGCCCTGTTTTATACTTTAGTTTTGCTACAATTTATGCGAGGTTTTTAGGAAGATGACCCAGCTGGAGTTAGCGCGAAAGGGCACTGTTTCATCTCAGATAAAGCACGTGGCCGAAAAGGAAAGTGTAGAGACGGATTTTATCATCCAAGGCTTGGCTGATGGTGAAATCATAATTCCGGCCAACGTTAATCACCCAAACCTAATCCCCTGCGGCATAGGCAAAGGGTTGAGGACCAAGGTCAATGCTAACATAGGCACATCCTCAGATTTTTGTGATTTGAACACGGAATTAAGGAAATTACAGACCGCCATCGACTTTGGCGCTGACACTGTGATGGACCTGAGCACTGGAGGCGATATTTCAGCTATCAGGAGAGCTATCATGAGTGCTAGCGCCGTGCCGGTGGGGACGGTGCCCATCTATCAAGCGGGTATTGAAGCTATTGAGAATCGTGGAGCCATCGTAAACATGAATGTGGACGAGATTTTCGCTGTAATCGAAGAACATGCCAAAGACGGTGTTGATTTTATGACCGTCCATTGCGGAGTGACCCAGGCATCTCTGACCAGACTTAAAAAGCAGGGTAGGATGACCGATATAGTGTCTCGAGGAGGAGCTTTCCTCATCGGTTGGATGCTCCACAATGATAAGGAAAATCCCTTATATCAGTATTATGACCGCTTGCTGGACTTGGCTCGTGAATATGATTTCTCTTTAAGTTTGGGCGACGGCCTGCGTCCCGGATGTTTAGCTGATGCCACCGACAGGGCTCAAGTCCAAGAGTTAATCATCCTTGGTGAATTAGTGGAACACGCTAGGGAAGCTGGTGTTCAAGCTATGATAGAAGGTCCCGGGCATTTGCCACTGAACCAAATCGCCACTAATGTTCAATTGGAAAAGAGCCTCTGCCGGGGGGCGCCTTTCTACGTCCTTGGGCCTTTAGTGACTGATGTAGGCGCTGGCTATGACCATATAACTGCTGCTATTGGGGGGGCAATTGCCGCTGCTGCTGGCGCAGACTTTTTGTGCTATGTTACCCCCACTGAACACCTTTCCCTCCCCAGTATAGAGGATGTTAAAGAAGGGGTAATCGCCTCTCGCATAGCTGCTCATGCTGCCGATATTGTTAAGGGCGTAAAAGGTGCCAAAGAGTGGGATGAACAGATGTCCAGGGCGCGCAAGGCTTTTGACTGGGAAAGCCAGGCTAAACTATCTCTAGACCCAGAACTTTCGCAGCAAGTCCATAGTAAGATACCTGCTAGCGGAGAGACTTGCAGCATGTGTGGCAAGTATTGCGCTATGGCAATAGTAGAGAAATACCTCGGCATCTCAGCACCCAAATGCTAAAGTAACCGCCAACTGACAGGTTATAATTGAAAAATGAAGGCAGAAATAATACCCGTTGGCACAGAAATTTTACTGGGCAACATAATTGATACTAATTCTTCCTTTTTAGCCAATCAATTACCATTGCTGGGAATCGACTTATATTTTATCTCTACGGCAGGCGACAACCAGAAAAGATTAGTTGATACCTTAAAGCGAGCCTGGAAGAGGGCAGACCTTATTATCACCACAGGGGGATTGGGACCTACTCAAGATGATATTACCCGTGAGGCCATTGGCGAGCTAGTGAATGAGGAACTGAAAGTCGATGAGA
>CAZZAC010000106.1:0-1913 GCA_964652095.1 uncultured Dehalococcoidales bacterium
GTTGACCGCGATGCGAAGCGCCATGAAGGTTCTTGTGGCAGGGTGAATTTTGGCACGCTTGCCGCCTAAAACTTGCTCTACCAAGCGGGCAAGCTCCACGGTGGTAGAGATAGGACGATTTTGAACGATGTGCCGCGCTATCCGCCGGCTGTGACGCTCTTCACCGTATCTTTGTATGAGCTTAGCCAATTCTTGCTCAGAGAAGCTGTTAACGATATCCGATGCGGTTAACCCTTGCTTTGGGTCGAACCGCATATTTAGGGGAGCATCGAGTTGGAAGCTGAAGCCACGTTCGGCTGTATCCAGTTGCAGAGAAGAAACACCAAGGTCGAAAAGAATACCATCAACTGGATGAAAATGGTATCTTCTGCAGATAGCCTCAAGGTTAACAAAGTTGTCATTAACCAAAGTAACTGCTTCGCCATAGTCGCTAAGTTTATCTTGACTTACTTTGATGGCTTCGGGATCAGCATCAATGCCTAAAAGTCTTCCCGAGGGTGAAATTTTTTCCAGTATCGCTGCCGCGTGTCCCCCCAGACCGACAGTGCAGTCGACGAAATAACCTCCACGCCGAGCCTGTAGCCCTGCTATAACTTCATCAAGCAGAACAGGCACGTGGACGGGCACGGACATGGCGACGATCATTCACTATGCTCCAAAATTCTCAATTATCTGTGATGCCTGTTCTTCGGCCGATGTTTTCTCAGCCTGCCATTCACCTTCGCACCAGAGTTCAACACAGTTATTGGCACCGACAACAATCGCTGTGTCACCAATCCCGGCGTACTCGCGCAGGGGAAATGGCAATGTTATCCTGCCTTGTCCATCAAGTGAGGCACCGAAGGCGGAGCCGAAGATAGCGCGATTCAACTTCCTTAAGTTAGCTGGAGTTACTGCCTTGGCAGCCAGGCTGTCGGACAACCTTTTCCACTCAGCTACAGGGTAAACAGCAATGCATTTCTCTCCCATCCCCTTGGCTAATATCACGCCCTCCTTCATCTGTCGCCTGAATTTTGGCGGCAGAGGTACTCTTCCCTTTTCATCAACCTTATATGGATACTCACCAAAAAACATCTTACTCTCCTCGGTTCTCCCCCAAGCCCTCCACTCTTGCTTCGTTTAACTCACATATCATGCCCTTGCTTACCCTATTTCCCCACTTTTCCCCACAATTCTATTATAAACCTTATCTTTATTTTGTCAATACCTTTTGGCGTTTTTTTGAATTTTCGAACAAATTTCGTCTTGAAGATTGAGAATAGAATGGTGCTAAATATAAACCGGGGGATACACTGCTTCCTGAGAGCCAAGGTCACTGAGAAGCATGAGACTTTCTTTTGCCACCGCCAGCATGGTAAGATATGCACTTTGAAGGTTTTTATTGAGGGAATCCATGCGTATTGATATTTTATGTCTCTTCCCTGAAATGTTTGCCTCTCCACTCAATCAGAGCATCATCAAGCGTGCTCGGGAGCAGGGATTGGTGAACATCGTGATTCATGATATTCGCGACTACACCCATGACAAACATCATACTGTGGATGATTATCCCTACGGCGGTGGACCTGGTATGGTGCTCAAGCCCGAGCCTGTCTTTGAGGCAGCAGAGACGATAAAACAGCAGCTTGGTGTGAGTGAGATGCCTATCATATTACTCACCCCTCAGGGCAGGCTTTTTTCTCAATCTGTGGCTCAGGAACTGGCCCTCCACCCTCGTCTGATGTTAATTTGTGGCCATTACGAAGGTTTGGATGAGAGAGTGTGTGAGTACTTAGCTACTGATGAAATCAGTATCGGGGATTATGTACTTAGCGGGGGGGAATTAGCGGCCCTGGTTGTGGTGGATGCTATCGTTAGGCTTATACCGGGAGTGCTTGGCTCACAGGATTCCGCCAGCAGTGATTCTCATAGCA
>CAZZAC010000107.1:0-1776 GCA_964652095.1 uncultured Dehalococcoidales bacterium
GGGTTTCCAGCTTGTTTTTGATTTTAGGGAAGTGGTCAAAGAAGAGCAAAGCTTCGTCTACCGTCATATCCAGGATTTCGGCGATGTTTTTCGCTTTAAAGTGAATTTCCAGCGCTTCACGGTTATATCTTTTCCCTTTGCATACCTCGCAGGGGACAGTGACATTGGGCAAAAATTGCATCTCAATCTGAACATAGCCTGCCCCCTGGCAGGCTTCGCATCTTCCCCCCTTTACGTTGAAAGAAAAGCGCCCCTGGGGATAACCACGCACTCTAGATTCAGGGACAGCGGCGAAAAGTTCTCGAATAGGAGTGAACGTCCCGGTATAAGTAGCCGGGTTGCTTCTGGGGGTGCGACCAATCGGTGATTGGTCGATGTTAACCACCTTATCAATATACTCAGTGCCAGTGATACCATCACACTCGCCTGGCCTCTCCTTAGCTCGGTAGAAGAGGCGGGCCAATCTTTTATACAGGACTTCGTTAATGAGAGAGCTTTTGCCACTTCCCGAAACGCCAGTGACGCAAACAAACTTGCCCAGGGGGAGATGGACATTGATGTTTTTCAGGTTGTTTTGCCTGGCACCTCGGATCACCAGATCTTTTCCCGAGCCAGAGCGACGCTCAGGTGGCAAAGGAATTTGCTTTGTTCTACTAAGGTACTGCCCCGTTATTGATTGAGGGCAATCCATTATATCCTGAAGTGTTCCTGTGGCAACGATTTCTCCCCCCTGTTTACCGGCTCCCGGCCCCATATCAATAATGTGGTCGGCAGCTCTCATCATAGCTTCATCGTGCTCCACGATGATTATAGTATTATCTAGGTCTCTGAGGCGCTTCAGCGTGGCTATAAGCCGGGAACCATCGGCAGGGTGCAAACCGACTGTGGGCTCGTCACAAATATAAAGGACGCCGCTAAGGCCGCTGCCAATCTGGGTAGCCAAGCGAATTCTCTGGGCCTCACCGCCGCTCAATGTCGCTGAAGGACGGTCCAGGGTTAAGTAGCTCAGACCTATATCTCTGAGAAAGCCCAACCGGGCCTGAATCTCTTTGATAATTTGCTTGGCTATGGTAAGTTCCCGAGGACTGATTTTGTCACCTAGCTGCTCCACCCAATTTAAAGCCTGTGTGACAGGCAGGGCGGTAACATCCATAATATTTCTGTCCACAATGGTGACAGCTAAAGACTCTGGCTTCAGTCTGTTTCCCTGGCAAGCCGGGCAGGGGCTGGATGCCATATAGCGCTCAATATCCGCTCTGACACTATCCGAACCCGTCTCGCGATAGCGGCGCTCCAGGTGTGGTATGACGCCTGCGAAATTAGTGTAGTACTGACGCATTCTGCCGTAACGATCTTCGTATGTGGCGGGAATTAGCTCACCCCCGTCACCATAGAGAATTACGCGCAATTGTTCTTCACTTAAATCCTTTACCGGTGTTGACAGAGAAAAACCGTGGCGGCGACCCAGAGACTGTAGTATGCTGCTGGACCAGGTGCTAAGCTGCCCATTTCTTATCCAGGGTTGGATAGCACCTTCAACCAGGCTCAATCCCTTGTCGGGGATGACTAAATTAGGGTCGATTTCCAGTTTACAGCCCAGTCCCGTGCAAGCCGGGCAAGCGCCGTAGGGGCTGTTAAAGCTAAATGTTCTGGGAGCAATTTCCCCCAGGCTTATGCCACAATAGACACAGGCAAAATGCTCCGAGAAAAGCAACTCCTCTCCGTCAAGGACTTTAACCAGCACCACGCCCGACCCCAGTTTTAATGCTGTCTCGA
>CAZZAC010000108.1:0-1763 GCA_964652095.1 uncultured Dehalococcoidales bacterium
TAACCACTGCCAGATCCCGGTATTCTGGCATCTCTGCCATTTCGTAATCGAACGCTGCTGTATCGACACCTACCTTCAATGCAGGGTGTGTAGTGACATCCTCCACCTGTTCCCCATTTAGATAGACTACTCGGCCATCTCTCAGACTCTCTCTGTATTCTGCTGCATTTTTAAGTCCCATATTCTTACCTCCTGTAACTATAAATTCAGCTGCATCTCACTTGCTATACTATAAGAAGAAAAGGGCATTGTCAAAGGATACCGTAATACATTATTTCGCGAAGAAGTGGTCATACCGCTCAAAGCCGGCTTTCACACCGGTCTCTCGGAAGAATATGACTCCCGCGTTGGCGAGCAGCTGAAATCCCAGCGGCGAACACACAGGCAATTTAGCCTTCTTACAGTTCAGAGAGAGTGCTGGCTTTAGGTAGTCGCCAGGAATCCATATCCTACTTGCTCACGTGTTCGAAATAGGTCAAGCGACTTAATTAGCAGGTCAATTTTCTTTGCCTCCACCATTGATCCGCTATACTGCATCCTTGAAACTGGCAAGCTCAATGGATTACAATCATGATGTGGCAAGCGGGCTAACTAAACAAAACATCGCCAAATTATTAGCTGAACTCCCTGACGGAGTCGGGGTGGTGGCAGCAGCAAAAACAAGAACACCTAAGGAAGTCCTGGAAGCCGTTCAGACGGGAATAAAAATCATTGGAGAAAATTATGTCAAGGAAGCAAAGGAAGCATATGAGCTGGTGGGAAAGAGAGCGCAATGGCATTTTATTGGAACCCTTCAAAAGCATAATGTCAGGAGAAAGGTGCTGGAAATATTCGACATGATAGAAAGTGTCGATTCCTTAGAAATAGCCAGGGAAATCGATAGAAGGTGTGCTCAAATTGGCAAAATAATGCCAATATTGATTGAGGTAAACAGTGGCAAAGAGCCACAGAAATCAGGAGTGCTGCCAGAGGATGTAGAACAATTAGTAAGAGAAATATCCGGTCTTGGAAATATCAAAGTGATGGGTCTTATGACCATGGGGCCACGTTTTGGAAACCCTGAAGACTCCAGGCCTTATTTTGTGGAGACAAGAAGGATATTTGAAGAAATTAAAGGGCTGAAGTTGCCCAATGTCGAGATGAGATATCTTTCCATGGGCATGAGTAATTCTTATAAAGTTGCCCTGGAGGAAGGCGCTAATATAATCAGAATAGGCACTAAGATCTTTGGCGAGAGGGTTTGTTCTTTATAATTCGATTACCAACCCTGCCCCACACTCTAAAGTTTTATCTTTAAATAAATCTCTTATCTCCTGCTTGTACATGGTGCAATGACAGGGGCAAATCAACGATAAGCCACGGAAAGCCTCAAAATTATGAAATCCATGGAATCCACCGGCAATTCCATAGAGCTCCCCAAACTTTGCAGCAGCTCCCAGAATGCTTTTCATCCCAGGGTGAGCACAACCTGTAAGTACAAATATCCCCCTATCCGTTTTGAGGGCTAGGGATTGCTCTACTCCTTCGAGTTCACCAGTCGAGAAGATGTTTTCACGAATTTGAACGGGACCTTTGACCATGGTTATCTTTCTTCCTAGAAATGCTCTCCCAAAGGAACTTGGGAGGTAAAGTTCAGTAATCTCATTTATCCTAAGGATTTCAGAAAGTCCTCCAGTATGGTCTCCATGGGCATGTGAGATTACAATTGTACTTATGTCCTGCGGGTCAATATTAAGCTCTTTCATATTATGTAGTAATGTAGG
>CAZZAC010000109.1:0-1757 GCA_964652095.1 uncultured Dehalococcoidales bacterium
ACCGGGGGATAAGCTGCAGTTTAAATTGTAGGAGAGGATGAACAAAAATCTAGCGAGATGTTGAGAAAAGGTCACTATAAGTAACCAAATCGCTTATGCCTATAGCAGCGCTGTGGTGTTTGAGCTTAGTGGTAAGGTCTTTTTCTGGGAGTTGGCTGCTCTTATCGATGTGATGTTGCTGGGGCACTGGTTTGAGATGAAATCGATTATGGCTGCCCCGTCTGCCCTGGAAGAGATGGCTAAGCTTACAATTCAAAGTCGGGGTGAGAGGATTTGAACCTCCGACCACCTGAACCCCATTCAGGTGCGCTACCAGGCTGCGCTACACCCCGTCGCCATGACTTCCCTTAATATGTTATCATAGTCACCGCAGCAAAGAAAATATAGATTGGCAGGTTGTGATTCTTGGCTAAGAAACAGAAGAAAGTTACACCAGAGCGAACCCCCACCAAGCACCAACTCTCTAAATGGCAGCGCCAGATGAGAATACGCCGAATTGTGATAATCGCTGCCGTTGTTTTCCTGGCTGGCATTTTGAGCTGGGTGGGCTATGAGTACTATAAGGACTACAAGAGCGATCCCTTGCGTCAGGTTGTGATTGAGGTAAACGGCGTCCCCTTTACTATGGAATATTTTGTAAAGACGCTCGATGCTTACACTGCAGGCATGAATTCCACAGTCATCTCTTATTATGGCGATTATTTTGTTGATATGGTCGCCGATAATATTATCAATGCTGAATTGGTAAGACAAGGAGCTAAAGAAAATCTGCGAATTGAAGTTACTACTGAGGAGATAGACGCGAAGCTAAAAGAATATGAGTTGCCCAATGATAGTGTATATCGAGATATAATTAGATATGACTTATTGCAGGAAAAGCTTAACGAATACTTTGGTTCCCAGCTGCCTAACACAATGGAGCAAGCTCACGCACAAGTGATGCTTCTAGAGAGCCAAGAGGTGGTTGATGAAGTGATAACCAAAGTTGAGGCTGGTGGCAACTTCACTGCTTTAGCTGAGGAGTTTTCCTGTAACTCCTCGATCAAAGGCGATTTGGGTTGGCTGCCCGAGGAGTTAATGCCGAATACCTTGATTGCCGATGCCGCTTTTAACCTTACCGTGGGAGAGATAAGCCAGCCTATTTATGATGAAACGGCGATTAAGGATGTCGGCTATTGGCTTATAGAGGTTACTGATGCACAAAATGAGACGATAAACGCGCAAGTTATGCTGCTGACTAGCGAAGTCAAAGCAGAGCAGGTTGAAGCCGAACTAGCAGCTGGCGGCAACTTCAGTGCTCTGGCTGGGAATTATTCCCAGCATGAAAGCAAAACCAACGGTGGTAAGCTTGATGGATTGGAACCAGGGGATATGGGCAGCGCGGCTTTCGACGAAGTTGCCTTCAACCTTACTGTCAACGAGGTAAGCGAGCCAGTTAAAGATGGATCGGTCCAAACCACCGGTGGCTATTGGCTCATAAAGGTCGTAGATAGGGGTGGCCATGAGCTTGAAGAGAACGTCAGGGAAGAGCTGATAGCCAAGCACCTTAACGACTGGCTTGAAGAGTGGTCAGAGGAAAGCACAATTGAAACTTACCTGGATGCAGCCAAGAAATCGTGGGCTATAAACAAGGTTTTGGCGGGAAGGTAACACCTCAATGAAGAAGGCTATTGGCATCGGCTTATTGGGCTTGGGAACTGTAGGCAGCGGTGTGGCTGAAGTTCTAGTCACCAAGGCAGACAGCCTGGCTGAGCAAG
>CAZZAC010000110.1:0-1700 GCA_964652095.1 uncultured Dehalococcoidales bacterium
TGCATGCATAAGGCGCACCGCCAACGTTTATTCTGAGCCAGGATCAAGCTCTCCATTAAAAACCTTCCTTCCACTATTCAATTGTTAAAGTACCAATACAGCGATATTCTACAGGAATCCTTCTTCCTTTGTCAACTTTCTTTCTCGGCCCAAAGATAAAATACTGCCTTAATCCATGGCGTTGAAGCAAGTTTGACATCAAGGAAATTCTCCATTATATTTCATAATAAATTCATTACGAGGCCCCGTGGTGTAGCGGTCTAACATGCCACCCTGTCACGGTGGAGATCAGGGGTTCAAATCCCCTCGGGGTCGCTTATTCAATACATAGTCTGACAGCCCTTGATGAAGTTGGCTTTATCACTTTGCTTTGTGAGCATGCGGCCTGTATATAACTTCGGAAAGGCAAGCGGTGTTGTTAGAGACTGGCTAATATTTCGCTATTTCATTTGATACCGGCTCTTCCGAAATAAATCAGTACGATGACGATGATGAGTAAAAACCAGTATAAAGCAGGGACCGGCCCCCACCACTGTTTGTGCCACCAGATTTTTCCTTTGCGGAAGTTTTTAATCCCATAATGTGGATTTAAAACAAACCACAAGAAGTCTTCTAGAAAAACCATGCCTACATAAAAGCCAAGCAGCAGACTTTCTAACCGCCAACTCCAGGGAACAAAAAACAACGGCAGATGAACTATGGCAATCAGGAACAGCGTCATAAAAAAGTGGTAGCCGGTTATCGGGCGTCCACCCGTCAACTTGACGAGCCATCCCTGTTCTATACGCCAGCCAGGTAGCTTCGATGCCCAGCCATCCTTCCCCTCGATTTGGATTTCCCAGAAGGCAAGTAGAAAGGCCAGGAAAACCATAAAAACGATTAATCCTATAATCATTAATATCCTCTTCCGTATTTTGTGGCTAGTTTACCATTTTCCAATCCGTTTGGGCGAAATAAGTTACAAGACAAAAATGATTGGAACTGGGTAGTGTTGAGTTTATGATGCCCTTACTTACTAATTCAAATATCTCACCTTGAGTAATTGTTACCTGCAAAATGCACCGAGTGAACGGAGGGTGCGTTAAGGGGCTGCTTCATTAGTGATAGAGCGCATGCTAGAGGGGATCAACGAGTAGTGAAGCTAAAGCCCAGACAGGTGATGGCTACTCGTTCCGAACGCTGACTGGTCGGTCTAGATGCTAATCGTTTGGTCTCTCAAGTTCTTCTTCAGCGAAGCGCCTGGATGTCGCCAAGCCTTTGGACTCGATCCTCACCATATACCAGAAGCGAAAGACATCCTTAGTGGGTTCTTTGTCTACCACACCGATTTGCCCTCTATACGGTGAAGGAGAATTAACACTGATTTTCACTTTGCTGTCTTTGTTGAACTTCGGAACTCTGCTACCATACCCTCGGGGAAGATCATATTCCCTTCGTTTCATCGGGTCAGACAGGATAACATAAGCCTCGTTTATCTCTTGCATTTCTTCATGGGCTTCCGCGCTTCTCCGATTCCTGTCCGGGTGGCATTGAAAAGCCATCCTGTGATACGCCCTTCTTATTCCCTCTGCGCTGGCATCTGGCTCAATGCCCAAGACTTCATAGTAGTCTCTTTCACTTTGCCTTCCACACATAAGTAGTTCCATGGAAACTATTATACGGCTATCTGAGGAACAGTCAATAGTTCTTTTGTACTATGT
>CAZZAC010000111.1:0-1682 GCA_964652095.1 uncultured Dehalococcoidales bacterium
ACCGGCAATATCGGCAGGGAAGGCACGGGATTCAGCCCTCTTCGGGGCCAAAACAATGTCCAGGGTGCTTGTGATATGGGAGCACTCCCTAATGTCTATCCCGGCTATCAAAGGGTTGATGACCCCGCTGTGAGAATGAAATTTGAAACTGCTTGGGGAGTTGAATTGAGCAATCGTCCTGGGGTGGTGGTTACTGAGATAGCTAATGCTATACTTAAGGGAGACATTAAAGGACTCTATGTTATGGGTGAGAACCCGATGTTAAGCGAGCCTCACCTGGAACATATGAAGCAAGCGCTGGGGAAACTTGAATTCTTGATAGTTCAGGATATCTTTCTCTCCGAGACTGCTTGGCTAGCTGATGTTGTTTTCCCGGCAGCTGCATTTGCAGGAAAGGATGGCACCTTTACCAATACTGAGAGACGAATTCAAAGAGTAAGGCAAGCAGTCCTGCCGCCCGGGGAGGCAAAGCCTGACTGGGAAATCATCTCCGCCCTGGCAGAGAAAATGGAACAGCCGTTAGGCTATCAGAGTGCCGTCCAGATTATGGAAGAAATTGCCTCCCTGACTCCTATTTATGGCGGTGTCCACTTCGACCGCCTCGACCACGGCGGTTTGCAATGGCCCTGCCCGGATGTCTCGCACCCAGGAACCAGCTTTCTTTACCACGACGACTTTGCCCGGGGACGAGGCAAGTTCCATGCTGTAGGCTATATTCCACCGGCAGAATCGATATCTAAGGACTACCCCTTGATTCTCACTACAGGGCGGGTGCTGGAACACTGGCATACTGGCACAATGAGTCGGCGCTCTAGAGTGCTTAGTGAACTGAATCCCAGCGGCGTGGTGGAAATGCACCCCAGTGATGCGGCAAAACTTGGGCTTGTGGAGCACGATGTAATAGTAGTTACCTCAAAAAGAGGTAAGTTGGAGGCCCCACTCCATATTACAGAAGACTCGCCTCCTGGACTTGTTTTTATGCCCTTCCACTGGCGTGAGGCAGCGGCGAATATCCTCACCAATGATGCCCTTGACCCCTTAGCCAAGATTCCTGAGTATAAGGTTTCCGCTGTACATGCCGTGTTAGCGGTGCTCGATAGAGCCGCCCAGGATAATGCCTTTCTGGCCAAATTGGCAGAAAATCCTGCCGAGGCTCTAAAAGACTATGAGCTGACTGCGGAGGAAAAAGCTGCGCTGATGAGTGGAGATATACGCAAGATAGAATCATGGCTGGGCAAGCTGGATGAGCGCCTTAGAACCTGGCTTATGCTGCGATTATCTCAGGAAAAATGGTGAGCTCTACTCGGGACTCCTTGTAAGCTCCTGTAAATTGGGAGGGAATGAACTCCTCCATTACTCAAGGGCGGGGGTAAAGGCCAACTGCGCTACAAATCTTCGGAATAATTTCCTCCCGCCCCAGAGTCATAATGTGAATACCCGCTACCCCTTCTATTTCTTTTAATTGATTTATTGTTTCCACGGCGATCACAATGCCCATTTCCGCCATGTCTTCTTTTTTGCTAATTTTCCGAAGACGTTCAATGATTTCGCTGGGAATATCCATGTTGGGGAGTTTTGTCTGCATGTATCTTGCTGACGCCACGGATGTTAGGGGAGTGATTCCGACAAGGATTTTTGCATTTTTATGTAATCCTTCTTCTCGAACCAGTTCCATCCACTCC
>CAZZAC010000112.1:0-1642 GCA_964652095.1 uncultured Dehalococcoidales bacterium
AAATGCACCGAAGTAACCCACAATATTATCATTAATGTACTAGGGGGTAAAACCCGCTTTGTGAGAAGGATGGAACGTTATGTAAAGTCAGGCTGAAACTATAATACTCTTGTGAAGAAGGCAGTCACCTTAGCAGCCATGCTAGATTCATATCCCCACCAAAAGTGGTCCGCCCCTTCAATACTTTCGCATTCTTTAGGCTCAGGAAGATTCTGGCAAAATTCAAGGAACTGGTCAGTGGGTATAAGGTTATCTCTACTTCCCGAGATAAGAAGTTTTGGCTTGGGACAGCTTTTGAGGAAATCAAAATCGAACATAGGGAGTGGAGGAGAGACGGCAGCCAGAGCCCTAATTCGAGCATCGTTAAAACCAACGGGAAGAGCGAAGCCAGCGCCAGCCGAATAGCCAGCAAGCCCGATTCTCTTAGAATCAACTTCCTTTACCGTGCTTATAAAGGAAGTTGCTGCTTCCACATCCTCCCGCTCACCTGTTCCCTGACCGAACTCCCCCTGGCTCCCACCTACTCCGCGGAAGTTAAACTTGAATGAAACAAGCGATGCTTGCGTAAGTGTCTCAGAGAGGTTACAAACTACATTGTTATCCATACTGCCGCCGTAGAGGGGGTGAGGATGGCAAACTGTTACTGCTGGGAAAGGTCCGGCACCTTCGGGTATAGCCAATATTCCTTCGAGGACAAGCTCGCCAGAGGGGAAGCTTACTCTTGTCTTTTCCATTGTCCCTGTACAAGCCCCGGCTTATTTGACTATAACTTTAATCAATATGTCGCCGGGCGAGCCATCGCTTATCTGGCGAGCATTCCTCAATCTCACCACGTTGCCCGTTCTTACCCCGGCAGGAATCTTTACCTCCAGTCTTTTCCCCCCTCTCTTTAATACCTTCCTCACCCCCTGCAAAGCCTCTCCTCGGCTAATTGCAAGCTCATAATGAACTTCCTGGGGTCTTCGAGCCTGGCCAAATATTTCATCCAGATTGATTTCTTGCCCCGGCCGAGCTTCAAATCTTACCCTCCCAGGCCTATTACCAAAGCTTCTAAAGGAGAAAGAAGAACCTCTGCCCTTCAAGAAATCGCCAAATATGTCGTCGAGGAAATCAAATCTCAGGCCAGCCCCGCCGAAGTCCTTCATCATTTCCTCAAAAGTGGTTGTAGTGAAAGGACTGCTGAAGATGTCGCCTATATTACCTACAGTGCCAAACTGGTCGTATTGTTTTCTTTTTTGAGGGTCACCAAGGACTCCGTAAGCCTCGTTTATCTCCTTGAATTTCTCATTAGCCCATTTCTCTTTCCCGGGGTTGCGATCGGGATGGTATTGCATGGCCAGTTTCCGATAGGCCTTCTTAATCTCTGCATCCGAGGCGTTCGTTGGTACGCCTAAAATCCCATAGTAATCTTTAGCCATTTACTCCGAGGCAATTGCCAGAATTTTGCTGTCCACCTGCTCCCCAATATTCACAAAAATTATAGCAAAACGGTGATATTAGCGTTAATTACCCCATGTTTCTTTCTCAGCTAAAAGGAGTTTTCAACACGCCATAGCGGATACAGCCGCCAAGATTGTTACAAAGGCTAACAAGGAGTTTGACAAAGAGTGTTTTCTTTGCTATATTGCGATGGTTTATCCAG